>JAFSYP010000085.1 GCA_017449935.1 Clostridia bacterium | reverse complement strand
TGATCGGCCACGCCTGCAAAAGCGTCTGTTTGATTGTCTGCCAGACGAGCGGCAGAGACGAAATCAGAGCGTCTGCGACAACCGGGATCGCGTCGAGCAAAGCGAACAAAAGCTGCGTCCCGGCTTCTAAAATCAGGGGCGTGTTTTCGATCAAAACCTGTCCGATCGTAAGGATCAAAACCGAGATCATCGGCAAAAGCTGCTGTGCGACGGCAGGCAGGGCGCGCACAAGGCCGCTGAACAATTCGGCCGCCGCAGAAATCACGAGTGGCAGATTTTCCGTCAGCAGAGAACACAGATTTTGAATCAGCGACGGCAGCATCGGCAAAAGCTGGCTGCAGATCATTTCGAGCGCGCCGATCAGAGAATGGAACAGCATCAAACCGGCCTGCAAAAATTCCGGCGCGAGCTGTACGACCATACCGAGCAGCTGCTCGACCAGAGTGAAAATCAGCGGCAAAAGCTGCTGCAACAATAACGGCAGTTCCGCGATGATGCTGTCGATCAGGCGGAAAACCGCCGACAAAATCAAGGGCAGCGTCGTGACCAGAATTTCCGACAGATGACCGACCAGCTCCGTGACAAGCGACCCCGCCATCCCGATCAGAACCGGGAGCTGTTCGAGCAAAAAAGATCCGAGCCATTCGAGGAGCATCGGAATTCCGTCACCGAGCAGAGACGGCAGTGCGGAAAGAATTACGTCTCACCTCACATTCGGATGATGACGCCAAATGGACAGCCGCAGCTTCGCCATGCCGGATAGATATATATTGAGATTTATATTGAATTGACAAGAATATGCAGATAGTGATAAAATATTTCTGATACTTAGGATAAAAAGGCGGATAGCACTATGCCCTCTAATACTGTCACTCAGAAAGCAAACAAAAAAACGCTTGCCAAAATCGCAGCGATTGTATTTGCCTTGGTTTTCCTTGCCGCTGTCGTGTTCTTCAGCCGCATGGGTATTCTATACCTGCGGTATCGCCATTTTCAGGCAAGCGATCCGGTATTCCAAAACCGAGTACAACCAACGGAGGCAGATACAATGGTGAACGGCGATTTCTATGTCAGCACGTCGGGCAAGGATACAAACGACGGCACATCCGATGCTCCTTTCCGCACACTCGAAAAAGCAATGGAGGCTGTGCGTGAAACAGACAAATCCGGTCGACACGGAATCACCGTCTGCATCGAACCGGGCGAATATCGCGTATCTTCACTGGTCTTTTCCGCAGAGGATTCCGGCACGGCGGACTGTCCGGTAACCTATCGCGCGAACGGTGGAGAAGTTGTGCTGCACGCCGGTGTAACGCTGCGTCCCGAAGATTTTCACAGTGTGCAGGACTATCCGGCTATTGCAGACAGACTGAGTGCCGATGCAAAGAAAAACGTCGTTGTGCTCGATCTTACACAGGCTCCTTATTCGCTGAGCGCCGCGGATTGGGGCAAAATCTATGCGCTTGGATCGTATCACACAGCAGATAAATACGACGGCGACTGGACAGGCTCGCTGTACTGCGAACTGTTCATCAACGATGAGCGCCAAAATCTCGCACGGTATCCGGACAGCGGCTTCCTGCAGACCGAAGAAGTCGTCAAAACCGGGCAGGGAAAAGAATATGACGATTCGCACAGAACAAGAGAAAACTGGGATGATCTGCGCAACCCCGAACCGGACGTGTACCGTGTGAATGAATCGCTGGCCGAACGAATCGCTTCATGGAAAGACCTGAGCAGTGTGTGGATGTTCGGCTTCTGGAAATACGATTGGGCGGATGCATCCTCGCCGATCCTCTCGTTCGACAAGGCAACGCGGGAGTTGACGCCGCGTTTTGTCAGTCTGTTCGGAACGAGAACCGATGCGCCGTATTACTTCTTTAATGTGCCGGAAGAGCTGACGGCAAAAGGAGAATGGTATCTTGATCGTGAAAGCGGGTTACTGTGTATATGGAAACCGGAAAACTTCAATACAGCAAATATCAACTTGTCTTTGTCAGAGGCGCCAGTGCTCAGCGGTCAAGTCAGTCATGCCGTGTTTGACGGCTTCACGTTTCAGGGAACACGCAGCGACGCGATTGAACTGTCCGGTGACAACATTACTGTGCAGAACTGCCTTGTCAAAAATGTTGCGGGCAACGCCGTCTGTTTGACAGGAGAGCATAATCTCGTGACAAATAATGAGATCACGCATACCGGCAAGGGCGGCATCGTACTGACGGGCGGCGATACGCAAACGCTGCGTGCGGGCAATTGCATCGCGGAAAACAATCTGATCCACGACTGGTCGGAAATCTACCAGACCTATCAGCCTGCCGTAACGCTGAACGGCGCAGGCAATCTCTGTGCGCACAACGAGATCTATAACTCGCCGCATGAGGCAATCACATATACGGGAAATAACCACGTCATCGAATACAACCTGATCCATCATGTATGCCTGCTTTCCGACGACGCAGGTGCGATCTACGCAGGCAGAAGCTGGGTCTGGTACGGCAATGTAATCCGGTACAACTGCATCTACGCGCTCGGTTCCGAAGGACATTGGCCAAACGGGATTTATATGGACGACGCGCTGTCCGGTCAGGAAATCACAGGCAACATCCTCATTAACATTCCTCGCTATGCGCTGCATCTCGGCGGCGGCAGGGATATGAATGTGACGAATAACATCATCATCAACGCCGGCGACCGCGCCGTTTCCTACGACGATCGTGCAAGAGAAGGCGCATTGGATGACGGTTGGTTCGATCACGCAGCCAAAAACGGCGATATGTGGACGGCACTGAATGCATCCCCCTGGCAAAGCGGTATCTGGCAGTCTGCATTCCCGCAATACAAAACGATGACAGACGACTTCACAAAAGCAAAAACAGCGGACTTTATCCCCAATCCCGCAAACAGCGTACTTCGCGGCAATGTGATCTTTGATTTACGGACTTCGATCGGATATATAGCAAAGCCGGTACACAATTTCAGTTCTGTAGAAGAAAACATGATTCTACCGCTGTATAAGATCAACACCTTTTTTGCTGATGCAGGGGTCGGAGACTACCGCATTCGTGATTTACAGAAGCTGCAGAAAAGCATTCCTGATTTTCAAGAGATCCCGCTGGAACAAATCGGCAGGATAGTATCTTAAGACCGCCTATACCCCTGAGTAAGCAGAGCCGGAACGCTGTACAATGCGGAAAATCCCCGGCTCTTGTCATATGCCTTCCGGGATCACGTCGTCGATCGTCACGGCTCCGCGGGGTTTTGCGAGTCCGTTGAATTGACGGTAGATTTCCCACTGATCGAGCAGCGCGCCGAACGGCATGAGCCAAACTTCACGTTCCGATCGGCGCCGCAGACGATCACCATGTCTGTCGTGACCTCGATATGCGGAATATACCGGAACGTAAAGATGGCGGATGCTTCCCGAAGTACAGCGCGGCTGCTCCATCGCTCGGTGGCGTTACGCATCTCCGCTCTGGC
>JAFSYP010000084.1 GCA_017449935.1 Clostridia bacterium | reverse complement strand
GTCAAATACCGCGTCCGCTGAGCGGGCGATGCGCATCGCTTTTCGGATCACGGTCGCCTTGTTGTCGCTGAGCGCCATCTGGTTGCGGATGCCCGTGATGCGGTTCGCCAGATCCTGCTCGAGCGCGTCGTACGTCTCTTCGAGCAGCTCCGCGTTCTCCGGGTGGCGTATACAGTCACGCACCCTTTGCGCCTTGGTCGCTTTGAGTTCCGCCTGCAGCTGTGCGAGCTGTTCTTCCAAAGAAGCGGCGGCTTCTTCGTGCTTGTTTGAGTCGCCCCGCTGTTCCTCTTCGCGGATGCACGTTTGCAGATACTCCGTCATGCCGGCACAGTTGTCTTTGACGCGCTGAATGTAGCTGCGCAGGATGTTGTCCAGCACGTCCATGCGGATGTGGTGGCTCGTGCAGGCGCTGCGGCCGCGCCGGTGGTAAGCGCCGCAGGTGTAGGCGGGCTTCAGATCCGTGCGGCTTATGGAGAACATCGGGCTGCCGCAGTCGCCGCAGAAAAGCATTCCCGAGTAATCCGTACGGTATTTCCGCTCGCCGCGGTAATTCGTTCGTGTGCGGTTTGCGCGCAGCTCCTGTGTGCGTGCGAACGTCTGCGCGTCAATGATCGGCTCGTGGTTGTGCGGGAAAATGACCTGGTCGGCTTCGTCCCGCGCAACGTCCTCGCCATTGATCTTCGCACGCGTGTACTTGCCCTGCCGCAGCGTGCCGATATAGAAATCGTTGTCGAGGATGCCGGTGATCGTCGCGATGCTCCATGCGTTCTTCGGGTGCAGCCGGCAGGGATCGCCGCGCGCCTGTATCCGTGCCGCTTCCACCGTGCGGGGCGTGGGGATGTGCTGCGCGGTCAGGTAATTCGCGATACGCTTGTACCCCCAACCGTCGTTGTAAAGCTCAAATACTTTACGAACGACCTGCGCGGACGGCTCGTCCACCGCAAAGGTCATCATTTTCGTGTTGATCATCACGTACCCGTACGGCACGCTGCAGATCCACCGGCCGTCTTCCTGCCGGCGCTTGATGACGCTGCGCACCTTGCGGGACGTATCCGTGACCGGCATTTCGTTGATCAGGAAATAGAACTGCACGCGGAACCAGTCGTCGTGCGTCGGGATGTCCACGTTGTCGCCGATGGCGATGAAGCGGATGCCCTGGTCGCGCAGCGTTTCCAGCTCGACCTGCCCGTAGCTGTTGCGGCGTGAGAAACGCGACAGATCCTTGACGATCAGAATGTCGTACTGACGCTGCATCAGCTTCTGCCGCATGATCTGGTACTGCTCGCGCTGCGCGAACGTGTAGCCGCTGCGGTCGCGGTCGACATAAAAGTCCAGCGTGCTTCCGGGAAAGTTGCGGCGCACATAATCTTCGATCATGGCTTTTTGGTTTTCGATGGAGGTATTGTCCCGGTCTTCCTCCAAGTCCACGGAAATGCGGGTGTATCCGCAAATCGCATAGCGTTCCGTCATGTTCATCACCCCACGTTCATATTGCCATAGGTATAGGTACATAGCAAGTTATAATTGCTGGAAAGAGAGGAAGTTTTATCCTGCGTTTTGCTGCCGGAACCGCTTGCAGTCCTGCATCAGCAGCGCCGCCGTATTCTCGCGCAACTCCTGCGTGCCGGACGTATAGAGGACGGGCAGGAGCTTCTGCGCGCGGCAGAACGCATACACCGGTCCCAGCGCGTCGCGCAGCGCAGCGTCCGCGGATTCTTCCCGCGTCAGCCAGATCTCCATGCGCTGCCCGTTTTGGCGAAATTCCATGCCCGTCCCTCCTTTCGATTGCATTGTTCACGGTGTCCGGAATAATTATGCGTGTTTGAATTCGTATGATTCTTTTCAAACGTCAGGGCTTGTCGACCGTTGTCAGATAAGGGATTTTGAACGGTTAATACCCCGTTTGAATAATGGTTTGTCTGCGCTTTTCTCCGCCGCGCTGCCTTGACATACACTCTCCAGAGATTTTGACCGCCCCTCGGGGTTCAGCGCGCTGTTGGATGTCAAAGATATCCGATTCAGAACACGACAGGCGTAAACAAACCAAACCGCCTGCAGCGTATGGAGGTCGGCAAGACAGGCATAAAAAAACCGCCGCAGGGTTTTATGTCCCTACGACGGAGTCCTTATTCTATTCTCGCCATTTTAACTATACCACATCTGACGCACTGAAACAACTTCAGTTTACTACAGTTTACTACACAATTTCGGGTATTTTAATATTTTCCAGCGCATTTCCGTGCAGTCTGTAGATGTTGCTGACGGAACAATACATCGCTAAAGCAATGTCCTGCCACGATTTGTACCCATGCAAGTCGTTGGAACACAGCGATTTGCTTTTTTGCGTCCTTCTGTCAAGCGTTATTTACCGCAATGAACACCCGAAACGATACGCTTTTTCCTGTGCTTCGCTATGCTCTGCCGCCTCGTTGGGTGCGGTTATGCCGCCGCAGAAAAGCGCTCCGGCAAATTCCGCTTTTTCAAAGCAGTCGATCCAGCCCTGCAGACCGCTGACCGCTTTCTCCGGCACGTCGGGTTCATCCTCGGCCGCGACCGAAAGCATATACACCTTGCGGAATTTGTAATCCGACGGGTACAGCGGATTGAGCCGGTCGAGCAGAGTTTTCATCTGTCCGGTCATTTCGTAATAATAAATCGGCGTCACGAAAACCAGGGCGTCCGCGTTCTTCACCTTTTCCGCGATCCAAACGGCGTCGTCCTGATGTATGCATTTCTGCGTCTTTTGACAGGCAAGACAGCCGATGCAGAAGTTGATATTCTTTCCTTTGAGGGAGATATGCTCCACATCGTGTCCTGCGTCTTTTGCGCCGCGGATCAATTCTTCTGCCAGTTTTTCCGAATTGCTGCGTGCGCGCAGGCTGGTTGAGATGACAAGTACTTTACTCATTGCAGATTCTCCTTCATGAAAGCGTCGATCTTATCAAACGGGATCGCGTCCTTACCGCCGCCGTCGTACAGGTCGGTGTGCGACGCATCGGGAATGATGAACAGCTCCTTGTTGTCCGCATATTGGCTGCCGTCGATCAGGTCGGCATAGGCGTCGCGGCTAAAATAACAAGAATGCGCCTTTTCGCCGTGGATGAGCAGAACTGCGGAACGGATCTCTTTTGCATAGGTAAACAGCCGCATATTCATCAGCGAAGTCGCCGTGTTCACCGTCCATCCGTCGTTGGAGTTGAGCGAGCGGGCATGGTAGCCGCGCGGCGTTTTGTAATAATCGTGGTAGTCCTTGACAAAGTACGGCGCACCGTCCGGCAGCGGATCGACCACGCCGCCCTGACGCGCATAATCTCCGTTTTTGTAATCTTGTGTTCTCTGCGCATTGATCATCTGTCGCATTTGAAAACGCGCTTCTTCGTTATCCGCTTCATCAAAGTATCCGTTGCCTGCCACACGGGACATGTCGTACATGGTCGAAGTCACAGTCGCTTTTAAGCGCGTGTCGATGCACGCCGTCTGCAGCGCCATGCCGCCCCAACCGCAGATGCCGATGATACCGATGCGTTCCGGATCGACGTTATCCTGCACGGAGAGAAAATCAACAGCCGCCTGGAAATCCTCGACATCCAGATCCGGAGAATGCATCGCGCGGGGGAAACCGCCGCTTTCGCCGGTGAAGGATGGGTCAAACGCGATCGTCAAAAAGCCGCGCTCCGCCATCGTCTGCGCATACAGACCGGACGACTGTTCCTTGCACGCGCCGAACGGACCGCTGACGGCAATAGCAGGCAGTCTGCCTTCCGCGTTCTTTGGCGTGTACATATCCGCCGCCAACGTGATGCCGAAATGATTGACAAAGGTCACTTTACGATGATCGACCTTTTCGCTTTGCGGGAACACCTTATCCCACTCCTGCGTCAATTTGAGTGTTTCTGTTTTCATCATTGTATCGTCCATCCTTTCAGTTTATTATTCCATAGAAAGCGTGATCGTCACATTCCCATTCGACAGCAGCGTCTTCATTTCCTGCGCCGTCTTGTCCGTTATGTGTCCGAGCTTCGTATAGCCCCAAGTGTTGGAGCCGTAGAACACGACCATCTGATTGCCGGAATACAACACGATGTCGCCGGAGTTCGTTGTGATGCGCACGTCGTTTCGCGGCAGAGATGTACCGATCGAACCGACCTGCTCAAATCCGCCGTACATGGACATTTGGATCGTCAGCGGTTTGTCCTGCACCAGCGCCTTCAGCGCGTCCACGGAAGCGTTGTTCTCCCACACAACCGTAACAGGCGTATCGCCGATGCGCATAGTCAACTGTTTTTCATCCTCTTTCGTTTGCAATGTGACGTCCCAGCCGCCCGCGAGATGACGCGTGATCTGCACCGCGTCCTTCGTAGTGACTTCGCCGTCCGCGTCTACGTCGGCAGCTTTTTCGTCGATCTGCACATTCCAGCCGCCTGCCAAATGACGAAGCGTGAGCACCACATCCCGCAGATTCACTTCACCGTTGCCGTCGGCGTCGCCAGCTACACGTTGAACCGCGAAAACGGAAAACGAAAGACACCCAAAAACCAAGCAGATAATTGTAATCCAAAGAACAACTTTTCTCATGACGCTTCCTCCTGCGATTCGATCATTTTGATGACCTTGGCCGGTACGCCGCCGACAACGGTATTTGGCGCTACGTCCCGCGTCACGACCGCACCCGCCGCCACGACCGCGCCGTCGCCGATCGTCACGCCTGGCAGGATCGTACAATTTGCGCCGATCCAGACACGGGTACCGATGCGTACCGGGGACGGAATCAGATTCGCTCTTTTGTGCGGCTGCATATCGTGGTTGAGCGTGGCGATCACCGTTTTCGGTCCGATCAACGAACCGTCGCCGATCGTGATTCCGCCCTGATCCTGAAACTGGCATCCGGCATTGATAAACACGCCCTTGCCCAGCCGGATATTCTTTCCGCAATCTGTATAAAATGGCGGGAACAGTCCGAAGTCGTCGCCGCATCCGCCGTTTGTCAGCGACTGTATCAGCGCACGCAATTCGTCCGGTGTGTGGTAGGAGCTGTTGATCTCTGCCGTGAGCCGCAGCGCTTCCTGTGACAGCTCGTGCATTTTCAGATGAGTCTCACTGCCTGCGGTCACTTCTTCTCCTGTCGCCATGATCTCCAAAAACTCTGCCAGTTCCATCTGCGTCTCCGTCCCTTTTGTTTTCTGTCTTTAGTATACACCTGCTTCTTTCTATAATCAAATACTTGTTTTCTATGCTTTCCTATGCTATAATCGAATGGCAAGAGAACAAGGAGGGATTCCTATGGATATACGAACCATGCAGTATTATCTGGCAGTCGTGCGGGAAGGCACGATCTCGGCAGCGGCAGAAGCGCTGCACGTCGCGCAGCCGTCTCTGTCGCGGCAGATGAAAGAACTGGAGAAGGAATTGGGTGTGTCGCTGTTTGAACGCGGGAATCGCCGGATCACGCTCACGGAAGAAGGCATTGTTCTGCGCAAACGTGCAGAGGAAATGGTGCGGCTGATGCAGTTGACGCAGGAAGAAGTCACGCAGATCAAGAATCATGTTTCCGGTTCCGTTCGCATCGGCGCCGGAGAATCTAACGCGTTTCACTTTTTATCCCGCACTGCCGGAGACATCACCGCCGAGCATCCGGATATCCGCTTTCACATCACAAGCGGCGACACACAGGATCTGATGGACGAGCTGAACGACGGCTTGATCGACTTTGCGCTGATATTTACGCAAGTGGATCATACGCTGTATCAGGCAATCACGCTGCCGGTCAGCGATCGGTTCGGTATTTTGATGCCGAGAGATCACATCCTGACACAAAAAGACAGCGTAAAAATCAGCGATCTCAAAGGTCATCCTGTGATTTTGTCCAGAGCGCACGCCGCCGTGATTTCCGGTATGAAGGATTTCTCCGGTTTGCATGTTGTCGCAACATACAACTTGCTTTATAACGCCTCGCTGCTCGTGGAGGACGGCGTCGGTCTCGCTGTCGCGTTTGAGGGACTCATCCACTGCACCGAAAACAGTGCGCTCACGTTCCGCCCGCTTGTCCCGGAGATCAAAGCGACAGGAAATCTGATCTGGAAAAAATACCAAACCTTCTCCGCCGCAGCGCAGTTATTTGCGGAACAGCTGCGTGATCTGCTTTGAAGCAGATCGGATTCCACGCAGAATGTACGCCGAAAAAAAATTCTTGACATATGTCATAAATAGTGTTAAGGAAACCATGCTATGAGAATCGCAGTAACCTATGAAAACGGAGAAGTCTATCAGCACTTCGGTCATACCGAACAGTTCAAACTGTATGACGTTGAAAACGGAACGATCACGCAGACGCAGATCGTCGACACCAACGGAAGCGGGCACGGCGCTCTGGCAGGTTTCCTGCAGGCGGCGAACGTGGACGCGCTGATTTGCGGCGGTATCGGCATGGGCGCACAGATGGCGCTTGCCGACGCGGGGATCAAATTGTACGCAGGCGTACAGGGAGATGCAGATACGGCGGCCAGATCGCTCGCGGAAGGCACGCTGGCGTATGATCCCGACGCGCGGTGCGACCATCACGGACATCATCACGGCGGCGATTGCGGGCAGGACCACTGTGCAGACCATCACTGCGCGGGAAACTGAAGCATGAAGCGCCTGCCTTTTTGACAAGCGCTTTCTTCGTCGGCGGACGCATCGTGTTTTCTACGTGTTTTTACAGGACGAAAGTGTTTCATCAAAACTTGGAATAGGTAACCGGAACAAGAACCGGCACAAAGGAACGTAACTGCAACGTTCTTTTGTGCCGGTTATCTCTATAGTATTTCTTTTCACTTTTTCTGCCAAAACAATTGACAAAGCCGAGAAGAAGTGGTATTCTGTATATGGTTAGCGGATGCTAACCGATGTCGGACGGTTTCATCATCACCGAACGGCATTCATTTTTGACAGGAGGTTAGCATAAGCTAACTTAGAACGGAGGGGCCGTTATGTCCGAAGAATTGCTGATCCGGCACTGTTCGCCGACGCTGGCGGGCATGAAAACGGGCAGTATGTTTACATCCGCCATCGACAGCGAGTCGCAGCTGCTGCGGGACGTGCAGGCGTTCAACCGGCGCTTGCGCGAAAAGGGTGTGCGGATCGTACCGCTGCGTGTCCGGGACGACAGGGCGCTGCTGTATTTGTACCGTCCGTCGCGCCTTAGGGAGGATCTGCGGCATGAAACCGCGCGGCGTATCTTAGAAAACTGCGGCTATCGGCCCGAGCATCCGGGCGGGTGCATTTCGTGCCTGCGGCAGAGGATGCAGGCGGACGCCGATTTCCCGCACGAAGTCGGGCTGTTCCTCGGCTATCCGCCGGAGGACGTCTGCGGGTTTATCGAACAGAACGCGGCGCATTACAAGTGCGTCGGCTGCTGGAAGGTCTACGGCGACGAAGACAAAGCGAAGCGCACGTTTGCGAAATACCGCAAATGCACGGACGTATACTGCCGGCAGTTCGCAGCCGGGAAAACCGTGGAACGGCTCACCGTCGCAGGATGATCCGGAGGGAGGCAGAGTGATGCGCAAAAAGACATGGGATCTGTATGCGCCGATCTACAAACGCGCGATGCAGGCGGATCAGCAGATCTATGATTTTATCGCTCGGATGGCTCCTGATGTATCTGGTGTGCGCAATGGCGCTGGTGAAAAAGAATGACAATTCATGAATTCGGAACAGAAAACGAAAAGGCGGTCGTGCTGGTTCATCCTGCCGTGGTCATGTGGGACTATTTTGAGTACGTGATCCCGCTTCTGCAGGATCGATATCGCGTGATCGTTCCCGCGCTGCCGGGATACGACGAGGACGCGCCCGGGGATTTCACGAGCGTCGGGCAGATCGCCGCGGAGCTGGCGGATCAGCTGATCGCGCGGGGAATTCCGGAGATCGCCTGTATGTACGGCTGCTCCATGGGCGGCGCTGTCACGGCGCGGTTTTTGGCAGACAACCGGATCAAAGTGCAGAGCGCGGTCATGGACGGCGGTATCACGCCGTATCAGCTGCCGCGGGTCGTGACGCGGTGCATCGCGGCGCGGGATTTCCTGATGATCTATGCGGGCAAGCTCGGCGGTGCAAAGCTGCTGGAGAAGGCGTTTTCGACGGACGATTATTCGCCGGACGACCTGCGGTACATTGCAAAGGTCCTGTCGTTCATGAGCGCAAAAACCGTCTGGCGCACCTTTGAGTCCTGCAACAATTATGCGATGCCGGATGCGGTATACACGGACTGTCCGCATATCGAATACTGGTTCTCGGAAGCGGAACAGAAGGACAGGAAGTGGGATATCCGCTATATCCGCCGACACTTTCCGCAGACGGTCTTTCGCAAGTTCCGCGGCGTCGGACACGGCGGACTTGCGGCATTGAAACCGAAGATCCTGGCTGCGGAATTGGAACGAACGATGGGAGGATAAACGTATGCGGTATGCGGGAATGCCCCTGGGGATGTGGGCGCTGTACAGGCGGTCCTTTCAAAAACGTCTGGTTTCCGTGCTGGATTTGAGCGAAAACAACGCGAGGATGATCGTTTCCGCGGCAAAGCCGAAATACAAAGCGATCATCAAGAAGCTGCCGGAATTTGAAAAAGGAGACCGCTTCAAAATGAACATCGCGAGCTGCGCGATGTTTTCCGCTTTCCTGTTGAGCATGAAGAAAAAGCCGGATACAGAACGGTTGACGAAGTATTATGCGCAGGCGATGATGACCGCGCCGACGCGCTGGTTCTGCCGGATGGAAGGGAAGAAAAAGTTCGGCAAAAAGGATGTTTCGGGTATGAAAGCGACCGCCGCGTTGAACGCCGCCGACCGCAATCCGTACTCGTGGAACATGGAGCTTCTGCCCTATGCGGACGGCAGCGGCTACGAGGCGCGGTTCTCAAAATGCGGCATCTGTACACTGATGCGGGAATTGGGGCTATACGATTTCGTCCCCGCCATGTGCCACCTGGACTACGACATGACCGACGCTGGCGGGACCGCGACGTTCGTAAGAGAATACACGCTGGCGTCCGGCGGTCCGTACTGCGACTGCGGATACAAGAAAAGAGGGTGACGAAATGATCCTGACCACGCTGAAAATTGAAGGCATGCTATGCGGGATGTGTGAGGCGCACGTCTGCGACGCGATCCGCAAGGCCGTCCCGGCGGCGAAGAAAGTCACGGCTTCCCGCGCCAAAAAGGAAGCGACTTTCGTGACAGACGGCGCCGTCGACGCGGACGCGCTGAAAGCCGCTGTGGACGCGACGGGATATACCTGCCTGTCCGTGCTGTCACAGCCGTATGAAAAGAAGGGTTGGTTCCGGCGATGAAATACCATATCGAGAAAAACACCGTGCAGGAAACGCTGGTCATTCCGCTGTTCGGACGGCTCGTGTGCTTCGAGCATTTCCCGGAGCTGTTTGCCGACGCCGAGGCAAAGCGGATCTGCGATTCACTCGATTACGACTTTGCCGAGAAGCGGAAAAAGATGGAGTCTGCGGTCGGTTTGTTCGGTGCGCTCGAGGTGGCACAGCGGCAGTACGATCTGCTGTGCGAAGTGCAATCGTATCTGCAAACGCATCCGAAGGCCGCTGTAGTCAATCTCGGCTGCGGACTGGACGATACGTTCAGCAAAGCGGACAACGGCCGGTGCCGCGGATACAACATGGACTTTCCGGACGTGATCGAGGTACGTGACGTGCTTTTGCCTGCCGGCGAACGCGAGAAAAACATCGCCTGTGACCTCTGCGACTTTGCATGGATGGACAGAATCGACGCCGCGAACGGCGCGGTATTCTTTGCGTCTGGCGTGTTCTATTACCTGCGCACGCAGGACGTGCAAAAGCTGCTTTGCGCCATGGCGGCGCGTTTCCCCGGCGCTGTGCTGGCATTCGACGCCTGCAATAAGCGCGGCGCGAAAATGATGCGTTCCACATGGCTGAAGGAAGCCGGCATCACGGACGTGGACGCGTTCTTTTCCCTGGAGGACGAGCGCGAGCTGACGGCGTGGAGCGGCCGGTTTGCATCCGTAACGGCGAGAAGCTATATGCGCGGCTATCGGGATATTTACAAAAACGTCGGATTATTCCATAAGCTGATGATCCGCTTTTGCGACCGTTTCGTAAAAATGAAAATCGTGAAGATAGAGTTTGCGGGGTGAACGAAATGACCAGAAAAGAACAGATCCAAAGCGCGTATAAACTGACCGGCGGGAACGCCGGATTCTATGACGGCATGATGACCTACTCGACGCTGCCGGGCAAGGCGATCTGCCGCGCGGTCTGGAACATGAACGCGGAAAGAAATATGCGGTATATCCTGCAGGCGCTCTCGGGTGTGCCGGAGAATGTCATCGGCGATCTGCTGGAAGTGCCGGTCGGCACGGGCGTGCTGACGATGCCCGTTTACCGCGATCTGCCGGATGCCCGGATCACGTGCCTCGACTATTCGGCGGATATGATGCGCGCGGCAAAGCAGAAAGCCGACGCTGCCGGGCTCCGAAACATCACGTTCCTGCAGGGCGACGTCGGCGCGCTGCCGTTCGCGGACGAGAGCTTTGACGTCGTGCTGTCGCTGAACGGTTTTCACGCCTTTCCCGACAAGGAAGCCGCATACCGCGAGACGTACCGCGTGCTGAAAAAGGGCGGCACCTTCTGCGGCTGTTTCTACATACAGGGCGAAACCAAACGAACAGACTTTTTCGTAAAGCGTCTGTACGTGCCGAAGGGTTTCTTCACGCCGCCGTTTGAAACGAAGAGCAGTCTGCAGCGCCGTCTGTCCGGCATGTATGCAGAGTCTCTTGTGACGTCTGTCGAAGGGATCGGCTGCTTTACGTGCAGAAAGGTGGGAACGAAATGAAGAAAAAAGAATCTCCGTCCGCTTTCAGCCGTCTGATGGAATACGCGGGACAGTTTCGGGTGCTGACGTACCTGTCGCTGATCCTGTCCGCGCTGAGCAGCGTGCTCGCCGTTCTGCCCTTTGTATACCTGTGGCGCATCATACGGGAAGTGTTGCAGGTGCAGCCGGATTTTTCGCAGGCGACCGGGATCGTCCGCAACGGCTGGATGGCCGTGCTGTTCGCCGTTCTGGCGTGGCTCGTGTACGTCGGCGCGCTGGTTTGTTCGCACGGCAGCGCGTTCCGCACGGCAGGCAATATGAAAAAGGCGCTGATGCGCCACATCGCCCGTCTTCCCATCGGCTTTGCGGATGAGATGGGCTCCGGCAAGGTGCGGCGGATCGTGACGGAAGTGACCGGTTCTACGGAAACGCTGCTGGCGCACAACCTGCCGGACATGGCGGGCGCGGTCACGATGCCGCTTTGTATGCTGGTCATGCTGTTTTTGTACGACTGGCGTTACGGAATCGCCTGTCTGATCCCGATCGTCCTGAGCTTTGTCACCATGATGCGTATGGCAGGCCCCGCCATGCAGGAGGATATGCGGCAGTACCAGAACGCGCTCGAACGCATGAGCAACGAGGCGGTGGAGTACGTGCGGGGCATCCCGGTCGTCAAGACGTTCGGGCAGACCGTTTTCTCCTTCCATCGGTTCAAAGCGTCCATAGACGATTACCGTGATTTTTGTATGCACTATACGCGCATGATGCGCAAGTCCATGGTGGGATACACCGTGCTGATCCACAGCGCGTTCGTCTTTATCCTCGGCCTGACGCTGTTTTTGATCCGCGGGGAGAACTACGGGACGGACATCCTGCTGAACTTCCTGTTTTACGTCATCTTCACGCCGGCCATCGCCACGACCATGAGCAAGGTGATGTTCATGAGCGAGAACGACATGCGCGTCAAGGACGCGGTACAGAGAATGGATTCGATCCTCGGTATCGAGCCGCTGCCGGAGGCGGAACACGCCGAGGAGCCGCGCGGCGCGCTGGTGGAGCTGTGGGACGTGACCTACCGCTACGCGCCGGATGCGCCTGCGGCCGTGTCGCATCTGTCGCTGAGAGCGGATCAAAACGAGATCGTTGCCGTTGTCGGTCCGTCCGGCAGCGGAAAGACCACGGCGGCGGGTCTGATCTCCCGATTCTTTGACCCGCAGGAGGGCGAGGTGCTGATCGGCGGCGCGGACGTGCGTCAGATCTCCAAAGATACGCTGATGCGGCATATCGCCTATGTATTCCAGGACAACCGTCTGCTTAAACGATCCATCGCGGACAACCTGAGGATCGCGAAGCCGGACGCCACCGAGGCGGAAATGCTGGACGCTTTGCAAAAGGCGCAGTGCGCGGACATCATCGCCCGTTTGCCGCAGGGCATCCACACGGTGCTCGGTACGCGGGGCACGTACCTCTCGGGCGGCGAACAGCAGCGCATCGCCATTGCACGCGCCATGCTGAAGGACGCGCCCGTGGTGATCCTGGACGAAGCCAGCGCGTTTGCCGACCCGGAATGCGAGGCGCAGGTGCAGGCGGCTTTCCGGGAGATGGCCAAAGGACGGACGGTCATCATGATCGCGCACCGCCTCTCGACCGTCCGAAATGCCGACCGCATTTATGTGCTGAAAGACGGTCGTGTGGAAGAACAGGGTCAGCATCAGGAACTGCTCGAAAAGCGCGGGCTGTATGCGCAAATGTGGACGGAATACCAAAAAGCGGTCAACTGGAAAGTGGGTGAAGCGGTATGAAGAAAGCCATGATGAAGCGGTTTGCGCTGACGGAAAAAGGCGCCGCGGATATGATCAAAGCGATCCTTGCGGTAACGCTGTCCAATATCGCGCTGATGATCCCCGTCGGACTGCTGTTCACGTTTACCGGCTCGTTCCTCGACGGCACAGCCGCCGGACGGTGGGCGTATTACCTGCTCTTTGCGGCGGTGTGTCTCGTGCTGATCTTTGTGCCGAATTATTGGCAGTACAACGCCACGTTCTTTGCGACGTATGTGGAATCCGGCAAACGCCGCATTGCGCTTGCGGAAAAGCTGCGCAAGCTCCCGCTGTCTTTCTTCGGAAAGAAAGACCTCGCGGATCTGACGAATACGATCATGGCGGACGCGGAAACGCTCGAGCACGCATCCTCCCACCAGATCCCGCAGTTTTACGGCAGTCTTCTGTCTACGTCGCTGATCTGTATCGGACTTTTCTTCTACAAATGGGAGATGGCGCTGGCAGCCATATGGCCGATCCCCGTCGCCATCTTCATCGTCGCGGCGTCGCGGAAGGTGCAGGCGCATTTCATCCGCCGCCAGTCGGCGTCCAAAGTGCGGCTGAACGACGCCGTGCAGGAGTTTATCGAAGCGTCCCGCGACCTGAAAAGCTGCAACGCCGAGGACGCCTATCTCATGGAGCTGGACGACAAGATCGACGACGTCGAGAAAAAAGCGATCGGCGCGGAACTGGGGCAGGCGGCGTTCATCGTTTCGGCGCAGCTGATTTTGAAGATCGGCGTCGGCACGGTCGCCGTCGTCGGCAGCGCGATGCTTTTGCAGGGACGACTGAATGTGATGGAGTTCTTTTCTTTCCTGCTGGTGGCGTCCCGCCTGTATGAGCCCATGAGCGGCAACCTGATCAATCTGGGCATGCTGAACCTGCTGACCGTTCCCGTAGAGCGGATGAACGAGATCACGACGCATCCGGCGCAGACCGGCACGGCAGACTTCTGCCCGGCAGGATATGACATATGCTTTGAAAACGTCGGCTTTTCCTATGATCGGGAAAAGACCGTGCTGAACGATGTGTCCTTCACCGCGAAGCAGGGAGAGGTCACCGCGCTTGTCGGTCCCTCCGGCGGCGGAAAGACCACCGTCTCACGTCTTGCCGCCCGGTTCTGGGACGTCGGCAAAGGACGGATCACGGTCGGCGGACAGGATATTTCGCAGATCGATCCGGAAACGCTGCTCGGCGTGTATTCCATCGTGTTCCAGGATGTGACGCTGTTTAACAACAGCATCCTGGAGAACATCCGCGTCGGGAAAAAGGACGCCGCGGACGAGGAAGTCATGGCGGCCGCACGGCTTGCCAACTGCGACGAATTCGCGCTGAAACTGCCGCAGGGATATGCCACCGTCATCGGCGAAAACGGCAGCGAGCTGTCCGGCGGCGAACGCCAGCGCATTTCCATCGCCCGCGCGTTTCTGAAAGACGCGCCGATCATCTTGCTGGATGAAGCGAGCGCCAGTCTGGACGTGGAGAACGAGACAGTCATTCAGGAAGCGCTCTCCCGGCTGATCCGGAACAAGACCGTGATCGTCATCGCCCATCGGATGCGCACGGTCAGCGGCGCGGACAAGATCGTCGTGTTGTCGGACGGGAAGGTTTCCGAAGAAGGAAAGCCGGAAGAACTGCTTGCCCGGCAGGACAGCGCGTTCCGCCGCATGGCCGAGCTGCAGACCGCAAGCGCGGACTGGAGCATCTGAGACAAGAACACCGCAGAAGCGCAAAAGGAGGAAAAATGAAACCCGATTACAAAAACTGGATGCCGAAGGGCATGGTGCTGACCGCCGTGCTTTTGACCGTATTGTTTCTGATCCTGTTCATCGTGTTCGGCTGCACTGGGCTTTGTTCCGGAACGCTCAAAACGGTGCTGTTCGTCGTTTTCCTCGTCGGGACGATCTTCGGCGCCGGCGTCTCCCTGTGGATGATCGGGCTGTACCGCGCGTTTTCCTACGGCGGCAAACGGCAGTTGTCCCGCCAAATCATCGAGGGGGTCGCCGAATACGTCAAACTGCCGGACGGCGGCAAGGGGCTGGACGTCGGCTGCGGCAGCGGCGCGCTCGCTGTCGCCTGCGCGAAACGAAGTCCCAAAGCGTCGTTTGTCGGGATCGACCGCTGGGGTAAAGAATACGCGTCCTTTAACCTGCCGCTGTGCGAGCAGAACGCCAAAGCCGAAAAGGTCAAAAACGTCACGTTCCGGCGCGGCGACGCGACCGCGCTCGACTTTCCCGACGAGAGCTTCGACGCGGTGGTGAGCAATTTTGTGTACCAAAACATTCCGACAAACGACCGGCAGGCAGTGCTGCTGGAAACGCTGCGCGTGCTGAAAAAGGGCGGGACGTTCGCTTTGCACGACATCTTTTCCAAAGCGAAGTACGGCGATATGCAGGCGTTTGTTGAGAAACTCAAAAGCATGGGCTATGAAAAGGTCGATCTGATCGACACCGCGGACGGGATGTTCATGACGAAAAAAGAAGCGGCATGGATGGCGCTGTCCGGTTCGGCGCTGCTGGTTGGCAGAAAGTGAGGGTAATATGGGACTGTTCCGAAACTATGTGAATCAGACAAGAAAGCCGGAGGGGTTTCTCGGCAAGCTGATGGTGGACGGCATGAACGGCGGCCACGCGAAGCTCGCCGACTGGGGAATGCAGTTTCTGCCCGAAACCGCGCCGGATAAAATCGTTGAGATCGGCTGCGGCGGCGGACGTAACGCAGGCGCGCTGCTGAAAAAGTACCCGGCGTCGCATGTGACCGCGGTCGACTATTCGCCCGTCAGCGTCGCAAAAGCGATCGCGTATAACAAACAGATGATCGCGGCGGGCAGATGCCGCGTCACGGAGGGCAGCGCATCCGCGCTTCCCGTATCGTCCGACAGCATCGCGCTTGCCACGGCGTTTGAAACGGTCTATTTCTGGCCGCAGATCGAAACCTGCTTCGCCGAAGTCAGACGGGTTCTGAAAGAAGGCGGCACGTTTATGATCTGCAACGAGTCCGACGGCACGGACGAAACGTCGCTGAAGTTCGAGAAGATCATCGACGGCATGAAGTGCTATACCCCGCAGCAGCTCGCGGCGGCGTTGCGGACGGCGGGCTTTTCCGAAGTCAACGCCGTGCACCACCCGAAAAAGCCGTGGATCACGGTGATCGCGAGGAAATGACGATGCTGATAACGTGTTTATTATCGCTTCTGATGATGGCAGGGCTGTTCCTGCTGCTCTGGGCAGGCGTGGGTTTCATTCAGGACAAACGATTCTTTTCGTCCGCGCCGAAGGAAGTGCAGGCGGCCGTTTTGCCGAAGCCGGAACGGTTTCGCGGCGCGCATGCGCTCGGCTGGGTCATTGCGGTCTTTGCGCTCGTGCTGATGGGCGGCGCGCTCGTGCTCGGCGCATGGGACGGGATCCGCCACGGCTTCGGCTTTTGGCAGTTCTTTGTCCGTTTTCTTGTGATGCTATGGGGACTGGAAGCGTATGACGTTTTGTTTTTTGACTTTTATCTGCTGTGCCGCTCCGGCTTCTTCCCGCGGTATTACCCCGAGGTGAAAACGCTCCTCGGTCCGCACCTGTTCGGCTACAATCGGAGATCACACCTGACCGCGGCGCTCGTCATTCCGGCGGTGTGTCTGGCTGCGGCGTGGCTCTGCACATTGTTCTGAAAACAACGGCGTTCTGCCGATAATATAGAAACAAAATCACAAAAAGGAAAGAGGGTTGAACCATGAAAAAAACCAAAGCGCTGCCCGTATTGCTTGCCGCGATCGTGTATCTCGCGTGCTTCTTTCTCGGCGCGTCGTCCGGGCTGATCCATCCGGCGTGCTATGCCTATGCCGGCACGGTGCTGCCGCTGCTGTTCGCGTTTGCGTATCTTCCGGCTGCCGCGAACCGGCGCGGTTTCGGCGCCGCAGCGATCCTGAACGGTCTTGCGCTGCTCATCGCGCTCGTGATGGGCGAAGCGGACGTGCCGCTCATCGTCGGTCTCGTCGTACTGACGGCGGCTGCGGAGATCATCCGGAAGGTCTGCGGCTACGACACGCGCAAGGGCGTCCGATACAGCTTCCTTCCGTTTGCCTTTTCCTTCTACGCCTATTCCGCCCATTGGTGGACGGACACCGAGGGCGCGCTCGCGGCGGCTGTCGAGGAGATGCCCGCGGGATACGCGGACAAAATGGCGCCGGTGATCGGCAACATCCCGCTGCTGGTCGTGATGCTCGTGCTGACGATCCCCATGGCGATCCTCGGGATGTTCCTTGCCGAAAAGATACTGAAAAAGCATGCGCAAGCTTTGCAATAAAACAGAAAGGAGAAAAACATGGAATTCATCGACACTATTCTGGGACTTTTGGGCGTTGCCGGCGGAATTGCCGGAACAGCCTCTGCGTTCAGCGGCGCATGGGAAACGCTGTTCGGCGCGGTCTCCACGATCATTGAGTTCTTCTCATCCTTCCTCGGTTGATCGTTTCGGAGAAGTACAAGCCGCATGCGTTGCAAGGCCGTGCGGCTTGTATGGCGTTTCCGGCGTAAACGAAAACAATAAATGAAAGGGGCGCTCGGTATGACGATGGAAATATTAGGCGGCATTTTAATTCCGCTGATCGGCACGACCGCGGGATCGGCGTGCGTGTTCTTCATGCGGCAGAAATTGGGGATCGGCGTACAGCGCGCGCTGACCGGCTTTGCGAGCGGCGTGATGGTAGCGGCTTCCATCTGGAGCCTGCTCATCCCCGCGCTGCAGCAATCTGCGCCGATGGGACGGCTGGCGTTTATTCCGTCTGCGGCAGGCTTCGGACTCGGGATCGCTTTCTTGCTCTTCCTCGACTGCGTGATCCCGCACCTGCATCAGAACGCGGACAAAGCAGAGGGGCCGAAAAGCCGTCTTGCCCGAACGACGATGATGGTGCTGGCCGTGACGCTCCACAACATCCCGGAGGGGATGGCGGTCGGCGTGGTCTATGCGGGACTTGTCTCCGGCACGGCGCATATCACGGCAGGCGGCGCGTTCGCGCTCGCGCTCGGCATCGCGATCCAGAACTTCCCCGAGGGCGCGATCATCTCGATGCCGCTGCATGCCGAGGGCAAAAGCAAAGGCAGAGCGTTCCTTGCCGGCGCGCTCTCCGGCGTCGTGGAGCCGATCGCGGCGGTGCTGACGGTTATGGCAGCCGGCGTGCTTGTACCGGCAATGCCGTACCTGCTGTCATTCGCGGCGGGCGCAATGCTGTATGTGGTCGTGGAGGAACTGATCCCCGAAATGTCCGAGGGCGAGCATTCCAACATCGGCGTCATCCTGTTTGCCGTGGGCTTTATCCTGATGATGGCGCTGGACGTCGCGCTTGGGTGAAACGCGTGGAGGATAGATAAAATGCTTTTGATCCAACTGCTTTTATTCTGCCTGCTGTTTACGGGTTTGGTGCGGCTGTCTGTGCTGGGCGGCGCGGTCAACGGATTGTACTTTTATCCGAAGCCCGTGCAGGAACGCGCCATCGAGATCGGATTGACCGACAGGGAAACCATGCAGCGCAAACGCAAGCGCTTCATGATCCCGTTTCTTCTCACCTTGCTCGTCGTCCTCGTGCTGATCGTCGGTCTTTGGAACGGCGTGCGCGATTTTCGCACAGCTTACCTACAGTCGCTGCTGTTTCTCGAAGTCATGAACTGGTACGACGGGATCGTGATCGACCGCCTGTGGGTAGGGCATTCAAAGTTCTGGATACTGCCCGGCACGGAGGATCTCCCGTTTGTGCAGACGTGGAAACAGGTGCTGCAAAAGCGCGGCATTTTAACGTTGATCTGGCTGGTCGGCGCAGCCGCTGTCGCGGGTCTGGTCGTATTGATCTTCCCGTAAAAGGCATGAAACATAAAAGCTAACCGGCACAAAAGAACGTGATCGTAACGCTCTTTTGTGCCGGTTTTGTTCATTGGGATTAATTCATCAGAAGAACTTGTCGAGCGGATGTCCGAGATTTGTGTAGATCCACATAAACCCGCCGCACAACAGATCGATCAAATCCCCGTGATAGGGGCGTATCTGACCTTTTACATCCGTGAAAAGATTGCTGGGGACGCGCGCGGAAAAGCTCCATCCATTAGGCTTTACGCCGAGCGCATAAAGAGAGATCGCCGCTATGTCGCGCAGTTTGACGTCCTTATCCATTGTACCGCCGGAAACGACAGTCTTTCCGGCGACGGCTATTGTGGAATAAGATTCGATCTTTGAAAACCTGCCGTGTCCTCCGGTCGCTTTGTGACCGTGGTCGGCCGTTACGATAAAGAGACCGTCGTCGAGAAGGCCGTTCTCGCGAAGGCAATCGTAGATGACGCCGATCCTTTCATCCGCTTCTTTCATTGCGTTTTCATATTCGACGGAGGCACTGCCGAAACCGTGGCCGGCAGCGTCGACCTCATCGAGCTGTGTAAAGAAAACAGCCGGGGCGTGCCCTTCATTAAAGTAATCCACGATGGCGTCAACCGTGGCGCTGTCCGGTCCGACGGAGATCTTGGTAGCACCGATGCCGTCTTCTACGATACCGATATTGATCGCGTCCCAATTGTTGATGGAAGCAAGCTCCGCGTCGGGCATCGCGTTGTGAACCATACTGAAAATGGACGGATATCTCTTGAATAAGCGTTTCTGACTACCGCCGACGACTCCGTTTTCCGCGCCGTGCTTGAAATAAGAAACGCCGGTGAGAATGCTTGTCCAGTTCGGCCCGCTGTCCGTTTTTGTTTCTGTACGCACCTCATATTTAACAGTGCCATTGTCAAATATGCGGTGAAAATTCGTCATGTAATCGTTCTTGAAAAAGGTTCCGGCGCCGTCTATGCCGACGATAAAAACGTGCTTGTACGCGCCGTATGTTTTTTCGCCCTGTCCGTCAGCCGAGGCCGTAAAGCATAACATCGCCATTAAAGCGAAAGACAGGAATACCGCGATCATTCTTTTCATATGTGTTTGCATCTCCTTTTCGTTTAGGTTTATGCGGAATGTACGCGAGTGGTTGGAGCGGATTTGAAGAGGGATTGCTTTAATTTTGCTGAATCTCTCACTTTTTCAAATTAATCTTTCCCGCTGTCAATACTGTTACAGTTACACTTGCCACAGTGACGGCCACCGCAAGTACCTTCTTACCTGTTGATTTTACCGTATTAGCTTGCTTGTTTCTGCAGGCCTCACAGTAATTATACTTATAGCCGTCTGGGAGTACCTTTTGGCATTTTTTGTTTTTACAGACTCTAATCTCTGATTCGTTAATCACTTATACTCTCTCCTTTTTCCTGAATTTTTAGCATGCTTATATCGGCAATGCCTGGAAGTGCCTTGATTTTTGCACTGATACTTGGTAATGCCTTGGACCAATAATTATCCGGCAAAGGATCAATCATATCTAACCGCTGAATAACGCAAGGATCAGAAGTATATGTTTCTTCAATAAAGCCTGCATAATACGCCAAACTCTTTTTGGCGGCTTCTGCCTCTCCCAGTTCCTGATAAGCCACTGCTTCTACAAAAGACGCCATATTAACCGCGCAAAGGTTATCTCTAATCTCGCTCATTCGACCGTTAATTTTTTCTGATGATTCGCCTGAAAAAATCTTCTGAAAAAAGCCTTCCGGCTGTTTTTTTATAAACTCAACATTTCTTTTCTGACTTAGCATCAATAGGTTTCTGCTGTCTTCGGCAGACGAAGCGATCATCATGAGTGCCATTGTTCTTAATTCGGGGTTTTTGATATCCAATGCCTGCAGGAGTTTTTGTTGGCAACTATATGCAGTGGCTAAACGATCATATTCTTGCCCCATTCGGATTTCCTCAACAGCGTGCTGCACAGACTGTATCTGTTCTGCCAACTGAGCCATTTGCATCTGTGTTGAGAAGTCCGTCATGGCCTGTGCTATTTTAGGGGACACTTTCACAGACTCTAAAGGAACGGTGGTTACTATTTTGTTGGTTTTCGGATCAATAATGGTTGCGAGAAGCGATCCGTCCTTTTTTGCCATCAGTTTCAGTGCCCCTGAGGCGATTTTCTTTTTTTGCTCATCTGTTAAAACAGCCTGCAAAGTTATTTCCGGAACGGCAGCTTTTACTGCATTGACTAAAGCAGGCGCTGTATAGAGTTTCTGTTCAATAACAGAGAAAGCCCGTTTTGCGCCCTGTAAAACATGATAGGCAACATCTGGCAACCGACCAAAATGCTGTGAGATGTCCCCCGTGTATTCGGAGACATCAATAATACTTGTATCCTCTGGCGAAAGAATCATTTCTTCATCCATGTTTATGACTCTCCTTCGCAATATGATTCAAAATCAGTTTAACACATTTATTATACCACACCCATCCCGATCCCGCAACAGCGGGGGATAAATTATCTGATTTCTGCGAAAGGCATAGATCAAACCGACACAAAGCAACGTAATTGCAACGCTCTTTTGTGCCGGTTTCAATTATGGATCGGCAACGTCCGGTCGCTCTATATCACGACAAACCGGCGGACGCTGTAAATCATTTGATTTCTTTCACAAACCGGAACATGCCGTCAAAATCGTCAGAACTGTCTTGTTCGTGCGGATCGGGATGGCGGCTATTAAAGAATTCCACGATATGAAACCCGCAGCGGTTGACGTAGAAATGGATATTTCTCTTCTCAAAATACGGTGTGACCGTTTCCCAGACCGTCACTTCGGGATGCATCTGCTCAACGGCGCACCATGCGGCATAACCGATCCCTTTGCTGTGCGCGGAGGGAGACACGAACAGCAAGTCCAGATCGCCGTGATTCCCCTTGACGCGGATCACCACGCCGCCGACGTTCTCGCCATCCTGAACGATGCGATACGCTTCGCCGTCGTCAATCGCCCGCTTGATCGTTTCACGCGAGATGATCTCGCCGTCTTCCTCAAAGTGGTCGTCCCGCATTCCGAACTCCTGCGTCGCGCCGTAGAGGAACGCTTCCTGGTTGTCCCGGATGAACTGTTCCCGATCGGCTGCTTTCAGCGGTTCCAGACTTATGTTTTGTTTATTCATTTAGGCTCCTTTTTGCGCGTCAGATGATATGCGCATCTTCTCCGTCATTATCCCGATCGTTTTTGTCAAACTGCGCCTGCGTGACGGCGTGCTTTGCAAGGAACAGTTTCAGTGCCTCGACCTGACAGAGGTTCAGTTCTTTGCTCGGGAGCTTCCCTGTATCTCGGAATAAAGGAAGATCCATTCCCGCATCGTTTTACAGCGCGGGTACTTTGCGAGCCATGCGCCGCGTCCCTGCCAGTCGTTGCCGTAAAGGCGCAGGTTTTCGCAGTATGCGCCGAAGCGCAGCGCATTGTCATGGCGTTCGGTTTGGACGGCGCTTTCCGCAAAGTTAAAGCCGTTCACGTTGGCTGCGTTCACGACTCTACCCGGAAACGCCGAAAACGTGTTGCCGACGACGTCGATATTCTCAAACGCATACCCGTCCGCCGATCTGCCGTTGAGATGCGTGGACAGCGTGATGACTTCGCTGTTTTCTCCGACGACGCACCGGTCGAACGTGTTGCCGCGGATCTCAAGTGTGTTGACGCCGGTGCCCTCCTGCCAGAGTTCCGGAATGATATCCACAACGATCTTGATCGCCTGCATCTGGGTTTTGTAAAACCGGTTGTTCTCACACAGCCCGCACGAGGACTGCAGCAAAAAGCCGCGCGCACGGTTTTCGTGGATATAATTGTTCCGCAGCACATAGCCGCTGCTGTCCGCGGCGGTGTTGCAAGCGATAAAACCGGGACGAAGCACGTCGGAAACGTCGCGGTCAAACCGAACCGTTTTGAGTTTTCCGGATGTGTCCGCGCTGACGATGACGGCGGAAAAGTCCGGAATATCCTGAAATTCCGCATCCTTGAAACGCAGTGTGTCTCCAGCGGAGAGCTTGAACGCGGAGGCGTACATCTGCACGGTGTCGCCATCCACAGCGTGGATATATCCCAAACCGTCGTGCACGTTCAGCGCGTCGTCTCCCTGGCGGCTGATATCGCAGCCCTCCACGCGAAACCGTCCGTTCGTATTGGCGATATGGATCGCATCCGCGGCAGCCGAAACGTGCGCGCCGGTCGTGTCCTGCGGGTCGACGCCGACCGTGGTATCGAGGATCTGAAAATGCGACGCGCCGACGCCGAAGACGAAGAAGCAGCCCGTGCCGCCGTAGATTTTCATGCCGCTGTAGGTAACGTGCGTGCTGTTTTCCGTACAGATGCCCTCGCCGTCGTAGATGTGATGGCGCAGGATGTACGTTTCGCCGTCGGCAAAGCTGTCCATGCAGCCGTCGTGCGTCACGCGCAGCACGTTGGGCGACACTTTGGCGACGTGCAGGATCGGTTGTTCCAGATTGGTAAAGTAGACTTCTTTTTCGCTGCCGGGCGCGCCGAACGTCAGCGACTGCGGATCGCACTGCGTCGCCGCTTTGAGCACCATGGTTTCATCTACATCTGTCTTTTCAAAGAAGCAGAAATCCAACGTATGTGCGTTCGGGTCTGCATTCTGCACAACGGCAACGTCGTCGATCGGATCGTTGACGCGGTCGTGATCGATGGCAAGCCCGTGGATCTCAAGTCCCACGCAGTTCCGCACATGGATCTGCCGTCCGGGTTTGCAGAAGATAAACTTCGCGCCTTCGCCCTCGATGCAGATGTTTCGCAGCCCCTGCAGAACGATCTTATAGGTTTGTGTGAACCGATAGACGCCGGGAGCGATCACAAGTTTTGTATTCGGGTTCGCGCGGCAGTAGTCGATCGCCGCGAGGAACGGTCCCGTGTTGTCCGTCGCGGACTCGAGCATGCCGAACGAGCCCGACTGCACGACCGTCAACGCGTCGCTTTTCGGCCGCAGGATGTAAAATATGCTTCCTGCAGCGCCGTTGACAGTGTCTGCGGTCTGGAAGGGAGAGCATACCGGCACATCCTCTGTCAGCGTGATTCGTGCGGGGACAGCCGGCGGCGGACTGATGCGTGCGAGCAGCAGTGCGGCAGGCAGCAGTAGTAAAGAAATCAAACGTCGCAGCATTTTTACTGTTGCGTTACGAATTGCGATCATCTTTTACCTTCAACTCCTGTTTTATACACAAAGACCTCGTGGATCTCCTGATCGTATCCTTCATAGAAACCGCTCGGCATTCCCGCGATGATCCTTGCGCCGCGGTTATACAACAAAAGGAATTCTTCACGGGCGGCGTCAAACGTCAGCCCTTCAATTTCGCCTTGACGCGTCACGTCGTCAAACGTCTTTTCCGATACGACCGTGCCTGTTTTCCGGTCTTCGCTCACGTCGATCCGATACATGTGATCCGGCGCATTGTCGTCCGCGTCGCCGTCGTCACACGTCACGTACAAACTGCCGTCATAACAGGCGACGCCCTGTATCCATTTCGGCGCCGGCTGCATCTCCAGTTTTCCTTTGTACGCACCTGAGTCGAGGTCGTACATATACAGGTGATTGCTGGAAGTATCGTCGATCCACGACGACATATAGACGGTTTTTGTGTCAGGGTCCACGGCGATCCCGCTGCATTCCAGTTGTCCGGTATCCGAGCGGAACGGAAACACTCTTTTCAGTTCCAATGTATCGCCGTCATAGACCGCGACCTGGATGTTTTTGCCTTCCCCGTCTGAGAAATACTCTACGCCGAGATAAAGCTCGTTCCCGTACACATCTATGTCGCCGATATGATTGACTTCCAATTCGTATCCTTTGAACGGTTCCGTGTTCTCCGCGATCACGTTCCAGTTCCGATCATATTTCGTCAGAGTGGTCGAGCCGCTGACCCAGTAGCAGTCGCCCTCCACACATACGCCCTGTCTGCCGTTGACCGGATGAACAGCGTCGAGCGAATACACGCGAGAAGACGATGCAGCTGTGTTCAAACGGTCTGCGTTGCAGCCGCAACAGAACACGATCATACAGAGCAAAACAAGCAAAAGCACTTTTTTCATGGCTGTCTTTTTCCTCCTGCAAGAACCGGATTTGTCAACCGGCAGATTTCTTCATATGCATCTTCTCCGTCAGATCCCAATAGCTTTTGTCAAACTGCGCCTGTGAAATGGCGTGCTTTCATGGTGCATTGGCTGTTTGTCGTACCGGAGCTGTATCGGAAACGGCTTATGCGGCTTGTACGCGAGCGGCTGCAGCGGTGGTGATATACCGTTATCTCTGCAGATCCGGCGAGAGGAAATCTAAAATTCGCGCTTTATAATCCGGCGCCGTATCATATGACGCATGTCCGTAACCGTCATACATATACAGCGAAAAAGCCGGATGATTCCTGCAGATCGTTTCCGCCGCACCTTGTCCGAGGACGCGATCGTCTTTGTTCCCGATCACGAGAACAGGGCAGCGGATTTTTTCTAAATCCGGCGTGACGTCAAATTCTTTTATGCCTTCGGCCATGATTGCAAAACGTTTCAGATCCGCTTCTGTTACACTCTTTGCCGCTTCAATCAAAAGGGCACGGGACTGTTCAAAAATATTCTGCGGATAAACGGCTCTTCCAAAGGACAGATACAACGCTTCTGCGTTTCCGCTTTTTGCAAGCCGGGACCATTCCTTCACGGCACAGTCCAGCTCTTCTGTCACGCAGGCGCAGGCGGAACCGATCATCAGTTTTGATATCCGTTCCGGACATGCTGCGGCAATGTCTAAGGCGATCATTCCGCCTTGCGATGCGCCGAACAGGTGGATGTGTTCCAGCCCAAGCGTCCGGAACACTGCCGCTGTGTCCAACGCCATCTCCTGCACTGTGTAAGGATCCGGTGTTTCTTTTCGACGGTCGAATACGTAGATGGTAAATTCCTCGCAGAGCGGCTGATACGCCTGCGCGATTGCGTCCGCAGACAGCATCACGCTCTGCACACTCAGTCCGGGAAGGATGACAAGCGTTTTTGCTCCGTTCCCAAACTGAAAATATTCCATTGTAAACCCGTCTGTTTTTGCAGATCGTATTTCAATGCTCATCTGCATGATCCGCCTATCTTTTCGTGTACGGCAGTTTTCGCCGCTTGCAAAACCGCCTGCACATCTGCGCCGCAGACGTCCAGTCCTTCGGCTTTGATGTATACGGTGTTATCAAGGCCGAAAAAGTCCGCGCACAGCTGCTTTACATAATCGTATCCGAAATTGTGATCCGGGATAAAACCGCCTGCAGTCGTGACGTAGACCAGCCTTTTGGCTTTGCACAAACCTTCGGGGATTCCCTGCTCGTTATATCGAAATGTCAGCCCGTTCACGCAAATTGCTTCCAGGTAGCACTTCAGGATCGCCGGGAACGACAGATCCCAGTACGGCGCGGCGATCACGATCTCTTCCGCATCTCTGAATTGTTTTGCAAACCGGAACATTTCGTCCGAATAGTCCGCTCTGCAGACAAACGCTTCCCGTTTTGAGAGCGTTTCGCCGTCGAGCGGCCGGAGCTCCTGCCGGAATAGATTAACTGTTTCTATAGTGTCCGGCAATTTTGGCAGTACCGTATCCGCAAGAGTGCGCGTTCTGGACTGCTGTCGCGCACACGCGTCAATAAACAAAACCATTTTTCTCACCAAGCCATGTTCTTTAATTCTACCCGATTATACCACACCCATCCCGATCCCGCAACAGCGGGGTTGAAATATTCTGATTTCGACGAAAGACATAGAATAAACCGGCACAAAGGAACGTGATCGTAACGCTCTTTTGTGCCGGGTTTCGTTTATCTGTTTTCAATTGTTTGTTTTTCTTCAAAGTGAACGTCCGATATGATCCCGCCGCCGAGCAGGCAGCCGCCTTCGTCATAGAATACGGCGGACTGTCCGGGTGCGGCGGAACGGACAGGTTTTTCAAACTCAATGCGGATCGCGTCCTCGCCGGTCTTGCGGATCAGCGCGGTCTGGCCTGCGTGGTGATACCGCACCTTGACCAGACAGCGCAGTTCCTCTCCGGCCTGCAGCGCGGGGATCGCCATGAAATGCAGATCCCGGCACACGATCGACGGGCATCCGGTTTCACCCGACGTCCCGAGCACGATCTCATTTTTCTCCGCGCAGATCTTTCGGACGTACGCCGGACGGCCGAGCGCGACGCCCAGTCCCTTTCGCTGCCCGACGGTATAATGAATGATCCCTTTGTGCCTGCCCAGAACGTGCCCGTCGGCATCGACGAAATTGCCTTCGGGGATCTCCGCGTCCGTGCGGCTGCGGATGAAATCGGCGTAGCCGCCGCTTGTGACGAAACAGATCTCCTGCGAGTCCGGCTTGTCCGCGACCGGAAGTCCTGCCTGTTCGGCAATATCCCGGACTTCCTGCTTGGAATAGCTGCCCAGCGGCATGAGCGTCTTTTCGAGCTGTTCCTGCGAAAGGCGGTACAGCATATAGGTCTGATCCTTTTCACTGTGCAGCGCCCGGCGGACGGTATATCTTCCGTTCGGCAGTTTCACGACGGAAGCGTAGTGCCCCGTCGCGACGAGATCGACGCCGAGGATGGCGGCGTAGCAGAGCAGGCGTTCCCATTTGATCGCACGGTTGCAGATCACGCAAGGATTCGGCGTTAGCCCCTGCAGATAATCGTCCATAAACGGACGAACGACCTTTCTTTCAAAATCGAGCGTGCAGTTGAACGCGTGATACGGGATCCCGAGACAGCGCGCTGTTTCCCTTGCGTCGTCGATCTCGCAGCATCGGCTTTCCTGTCCGTCTTCACTTTGCCACGTGCGCAGCGTGACGCCGATCACGTCGTAACCGGCCTGTTTGAGAAGATATGCGGCGACGGCGCTGTCCACACCGCCTGACATTCCGACGATCACTTTCGGCATAATATCACGCTTCATCCAACGATATTTTCATTTTCTTCGGGCGGCACGTGACGCCCTTTTTCGCGCACGTCGCGCAGTACACGGCGATATCTGGCGAGGCGTCCCAGTCGGCTTCCTGCCAGCCGTGGCGCAGATAGTAGTCCGGCTCTTTGGCACACGCCCAGATCGTGTGAATACCCATGCGCCGCGCCTCACGGAACACGGTCTGCTGCAAGACGACGCCGTATCCTTTGCCGCGCAGCTCTTTCTTTACCGCGATGTCGCCGAGCGTATAGACACCGCCGCGCTTTTCCAGCGTGACGGAAGCCAGCAGATCGCCGGTCAGCGTATCCTCCAGACGCCACATTTTGAGAATACGTTCCGGCTTTTCTTTTTCGATCCGCACACCCAGCCCGTTCTCGCGAAAGAATACGGACAGCGCGTAGAAATCCTCGGTTTCCCGAACGGTACAGGGC
>JAFSYP010000011.1 GCA_017449935.1 Clostridia bacterium | reverse complement strand
TGGCGATGTAGGTATAATAGGAGTCGCCGCCGATCTTGATCGTACCGCCTGTAACTTCGATATTGGACGATTTCAGCAGTCCGCTCTCCAGATTGAACGAGGATTTCCCGTTGACCGAAGTCAGAATACCGGCTCGAATAATGTTTGCCGTAAGCGTACCCGCCGTGATGAAATCCGCTACGATCTCTCCGCCTGCCGTAATCGCCGTCGTATACGGACCGTCGTAGCCGTTCGGCGAATAGCCTAGACCGCCCATGTTCCACCGCCATACTTTGGTGGCGTAGTTCGGATCGGGACTGTCGGCGATCGTGATCTGCTGCGGATAGGACGACGGCGTCAGACGCACAACGCCGGCCTCCGCGCCGGTGATCATCTTCGTCGCCCGCTGGATCGCCGCCTGATACTCCCTCGTGATCGCCGAGGACAGCGCGGCGGGATCGACGGAGTTGACGAGCCGATTCAGATCGTCCGTCGTCTGTTTGATCGTGCTCTCGAAGTTCGCCCGCGCCGAGCCGAGCTCGATGGACTTGTACCGTTCGGCGATCGTGTCATAGACGGTCTTGACGACCTGTGCTTTCATATCGATGCCGAGCGTCGGATGCCGCACGCTGACCCAGTCGCACAGCGATACGCGCTCCAGCGCCTGCAGCTCGGCGTATTCCGGGGACTGCCAGAGGTTGACGAACGACACGGTCACGCTGACGGACGGGCTGTTGATATCGTTGTCCTGCAGCCACTTTTCTGCCTTTTCAGCAAGGGTGCGGTTGGACACCGTTTCGTCGTTCGTGAAGTCTCTGGAGAAGTCCTTGACAAGGATGCGGTCGGCAATTCCGGACTTGTTCCCGACCGGCATGATCGGGTCGTATTCGATGAAGTGAATGGTCGGTTCCGTCTCGAATTCCCAGACGTTTGCGATGTACAGCTGATCGTCTTTTATGGCATACGGATACAGCGCCGTATACGCCGATTCAAGAGAAGTCGTGACCTTGATATCCGTCATGTTTTTGCCGTAGGCGATCACGATACCGGTGTCTTTGCCTCGGTTCTTATGGAGCTTAATCGTGTAATTGTCAAACTCGTATTCCCCGCCGTACACGTCAAGAATAGAACCCTCCGAGCCGCCGAGCGCAGCGCGTACAGTGCCGATTTTATAGCTGAACGCTTTGACCGCGTCCATATCGGTCGTTGCCGTGCGGAAAGGGTTCGTTTTGTCGAAATAGTCGTACACGTCAGTAACGTCGGACAGCAGTTCGTTGATTGCCTGCGTTGCCGTGCCCGTGATGCTCGCCTGAATGACGGGGAAATGCGCAAGGGCGTAAGACACGTGCTCCGCGTTCACGGTCACGACGCCGTTCATCGGTTTTGTCACTTCGTAGATGCGGAAAAGCTGCAGGTCGGCTGTGTCGTTCGGTTTCGCTTTGACGAATCGGTCAATCTGCAATTCCGGGAACATGCCACCCGTGACGGGATAGGTCAGCGACAGCTCGAACACGCCGTTTCGTTCCTCCGTCACGACGCAGGATAAAGCATCTGCAAGGAAACCGACGACCGTGTCGTTCTGCATCAGGATGGGGATCAAAATTTATCACCTCGGTGTTGCGGGAATGGGATGGGTGTGGTATACTGGGTACAATATCGGTATGGGGAGATACTCTATGAAAGCGGCTATATACAATGGTGTTCATGATGTTGAGATTATCGAAAAGCCGGATTATGTCTGCGGCGATGACGCGGTCATTTTGAAGAATATCTATTCGAGCGTTTGCGGAACGGACGTCGCCGTATATGAACACGGACTCGGTATGGGACACCGCATCACGGTCGGCGGAGAATTCGGTCATGAAACGGTATGCCGCATCTGCGCTGTCGGAAAGAACGTAACAGACTTCCATGTCGGCGACAGAGTCTATCCCTATCCGCTGCTCGTGACCGGAGAACGCAGCAGAGCCGGAACGATCGGTGCGTTTTCAGAGTATATTTACTGTCCGCACCCCAAGCGGCAGGAATCGCTGTATGCGGTTGATGCGCACATATCAGACAAAGCCGCGGCACTGATCGAGCCGTTTACAGTCGGCTGTCGAGCGGCACGAAGAGGTCTGCCGAAAAAGGGACAGAAAGCGGTCGTGTTCGGCGCCGGAACAATCGGGATCGGCGCGGCGATTGCTCTGCGGTATTTCGGATGCGAACAGGTCGTGATTTGCGATCATTCAGATTTCCGTCTGAACATCTGCAAAGGATTGGGATTTGACACATACAACAATAAGACCGGCGATACACTGAACGGACTGTCGCATATTCTGGGCAAAGCATCCGGCATAAACGGAGATGCGATTGACGCGGATATCTGGATCGACGCCGCCGGAGCGGATTCAGTACTGACCGACTATGAGCAGTACGGAAAGTACAACAGCAATCTTGTGCTCGTTGCGGTCGGCACAAACAGGCGCGAAGTCGATCTGCTCGGCCTGACGTTCGGTCAAAAAGCCGTGATCGGCAGCGGCGGATATACACCGCAGGACGTTGCGGATGTGATGCAGATCATGCAATCCGGTCAATGGGATATCGAAAGCATCATCACCCATGTGTTCACGTTAGACGATCTGTCCAAAGCGATCGAGCAGGCGGCGGATACAGACCATGCGCTGAACGTCGTCATTCGGTTTGACAGTTAAAATCACCACCGCTGCAGCCACTCGCGTACAATCCGCATAAGCCGTTTCCAATACAGCTCCGGTACGACAAACAGCCAATGTACCATGTAGGCTCACCTCCTTGAAAGCGTGATCGTTTTATGCAGACATACCGTCCGCAGATATATGAATATATAAAGGAAACGTACAACACCTCTCCGGAATACCTGTGGATGCGGTATCCGGACTATGCCGTTTTCCGGCACGCGGACAATCAGAAATGGTTTTGTATCGTCATGGATGTGCCGCGCGATAAACTGGGATTGAACGGCACGGAGCGCGTTGACGTTCTCAACGTGAAAATGCATGACGCGCTCGAAGCCGATTTTCTGAAACAGCAGCCGGGGTATCTGCGCGGATATCACCTCGGCGGTAAATGCTGGGTATCGATTCTGCTCGACGGTGCCGTGCCGCTGACGGAAATCTGCGCCCGCATTGACGAGAGTTATCGAAACACGGCGGCAAAGAAAGCATCCATCCGAAATGGGGATATATATAATGTATAAAAAAGAGCCTCTCCCGCAGGAGAAGCATACGAACGAAGAACTGTATCGCCGTCAGGTCAAGACGCTGAAACTGTTTCTCTCAAAACACGCCATCACGCAGGCGCAGTTTGACAAAAGCTATCGGGATCTGACGGAGAAGATGCATATGAAAAAGACGGCAAACTGACAAAGCCAGAATAATGGGAGGACACAAAAGTGAACAATTTAAGCCCATTCTGTACCTGTACGGATTACAAGTGCTCGGCACATCCCACAAACCACGATAGAGGATGCGCTCCCTGTATTGCAAAGAATCTGAAACAGCACGAAATACCCTCTTGTTTTTTCAAAAAACTCGATTTGGAAGAAAAACCAAACACATACTTTTTTGAGGACTTTGCAAAAGCCGTCATGCAAAACAAATAAGCCGTGCATCACAGCGTCCGCCAGTTCGGCGTGATATACACCGACCTCACGTTGCCGATCCACTCGATCGTGCTTGTTCCGCGCCGGAGCGTCGGCCATTCGGTGAACTGGATCTTGTCGTTCAGCAGTGCGCTGCCCGCATAGGCGTTCATCAGCTCGCCGTCGAGCGTCACATGGTTGCTGACGTCTTTGATGGTATACGAGCGGTAGTTGATGTTCAGCGTGATCGTGCCGCTGCCGTAGATCGTGATGTCCGGGACAGACGGATAGTCCTCCGGGTTCGTCAGCGTAAAGCCGGACGCGGTGTGTTTCTCCGAATACGCGCCGTCTTTGCGATAGATGTACGGTTTGCACGAGAACGTCAGTTTCGCCCGGCCGACGTTGCGGATAACCTCCTCAATGTTTAATTGCGACACGAAAGCGGCATAACGGAAGTGATCCGGCTGCTCGGAATCGAACAGATAACCGTAATCCGCACGTGCGCACAACCACTGCCGAAGGGCGGCGGCTTTTTCTTTTGTCCCGATGAATGAAACGGTATATGACACTTCAACGTTTTTGTACCGATTATGGTCGAGCACAACGTCGCCGTCCCGACCGGGCACAGAGATCAACTCAAAGTCCGGCTGCGGACCGTTGTAGATGTTTTTTTCCTCCACGATCAGACCCATTTCATTGCTGTAGTAGCCGTTGTAGTAAAAGAAACTCATAGGTAAAACTCCCCAAAAAAATCTTGCCTTGCGTAGTATTGTATGTTAATATAAAGTAATACCTTGAAAAGGGGCTGTTTTTATGCAAATTGCGAAAAAAGTTCTGGCTGTATTTTTGGCGGTGCTGTTCGTGCTGCCGGGCCTTGGCGTCGGCCTGAGCGCGTCGGCGCTGAATAGTTCCGGTCAATGCGGAGAAAATGTTTCCTACACGTTTTCCGGTGGAACGTTGACGATCAGCGGTTGGGATGTAACGTATGATTATGGCATGGATGGTCAGGATGTCAGCCCGTTCAACGGGGAGCGGCATATCAAAACTGTTGTGGTCTCGGACGGCATAATGGCTCTCGGCAATTATGTTTTTTACAACTGTTCTGAGATGACAAGCGTTTCACTGCCGAATAGTTTGTATACGATTGGAATGCATGCATTCGACGGATGCTTCGCTTTGGAAAACATTTCGATCCCGGACGGCGTCCGGAGAATTGACCCGGGTGCGTTCAGCCACTGTGGACTCAGGAGCGTCACGCTCCCGAAAAGCGTGGAGGAAATCTCTACAGATACTTTTTGTAGTTGTCCGGATCTGACGACCGTCAACTATACAGGCGGTCCGGCGGACTGGAATAAGATCGAAATGGGAACCGGCGTGTTTTACGGAACGCAGGTGACCGGGCCGACCTGCTATTACTACGGTGTAGAAGGCGTCGAGAACGCTATCGGCGACGTCGGCACGGTGGAGTATTCCGACGCGTGCAAAGCGCGCATCGACGCCGCGAGAGCCGCCTTTGACGCGCTGTCCGACGAGGACAAAGCGAAGGTGTCGAACGCCGGCGACCTGACCGCCGCCGAAGCGGAATACGCGCGGCTCGAAGCGCAGGCGACGGAACTTGCACAGGGCTATACGTTTGACAAGTCGACGTGCACGCTGACCGTCAGCGGCAACGCCACGATCGATTTATTAGAGTTTAGTGGATTAGACGTGATCCGACACGTCGTGATCGAACAGGGCGTAACATTCATTGGATCAAGTGCATTTCGAAGATGTACCGGTCTGCAGAGCGTCACGATCCCGGACAGCGTGACGATCATCGGACCGAGTGCGTTCGATTCCTGCTCCGCGCTGCAGAGCGTCACGATCCCGGGCAGTGTGACGGAAATCGCAGACCAAGCGTTCAAAAACTGCTCCGCGCTGATGAGCGTCACGATCCCGAACGGCGTGCAACAAATTCTGAAGAGCGTGTTTGCTGGCTGTACCGCGCTGCAGAGCGTCACGATCCCGGACAGTGTGACACACATCTCTTCGCAGGCGTTTTACAACTGCGCCGCATTGACGAGCGTCACGATCCCGGACAGTGTGACGAACATCGGTAGTTTTGCGTTTTCAGGCTGCACCGCGCTGACGAGCGTCACGATCCCGAATAGTGTGAAATCCATAGGATCAAGCGCCTTCTTTGGATGCAGCAGCCTGACCGCCGTTTACTTTACGGGCAGCGAAGCGCAGTGGCGTGCCGTTCGCAAAGTGAGTGACTCGTTTAGGGGGACGCCTGATACCCTGAAGGTCTACTATTACTACGGCGTCGAGGGCGCGACGAACGCCATCAATGACGTCGGCACGGTGGAATACACCCCCGAATGCAAGGCGAAGATCGACGCGGCAAGGGCAGCATACGACGCGCTGTCCGACGAGGACAAGGCAAACGTGACGAACGCCGCCGACCTCCTCGCCGCCGAAGCGGAATACGCGCGGCTGGAAGCGGCGTCGGTCATCCCCGGCGACGTCAACCGCGACGGCGCGCTGGATATGGCGGACGCGCTTGCCATCCATCGTAAGTTAGCAAGTTTACTCAGCGCCGACCTCGATATAGAAGCCGGCGATCTGAACGGCAATTCGGGTCTCGATATCAGCGACGCTTCCATGATCCAGGAATATCTTGTCGGTGAGAGAGAGTCCCTGAACGGCAAAAAGCCCGCGCTGCCCGCGGGGAACAACCACGTCACGAATGATCCCGACGTTACGTTCGCCTTCACGGACGAAAACGGCAGCAGCGAGGTCTCGGTACCGGCAGGCAAAGCAACGACCCTGCAGGTTCCCGTTATCCTCTCCTCCGACACAACAGATATCGGCGCGGCGCTGGACGTGCAGTTTACGTGTTCGGACGGGATCCGGATCACCGGGATCACGGAAACCATAACCCAGAATGCTAACAAAACATTTTCGGTTTATACGAACGACAGTACGCTTCGCGCGAACGCCGGTGCCGCAAAGCGTTATTTATCTAACGAAAACACCATCCAGATCTTCATCCTGACGGTGGAGATCCCCGACACCGCGCCCGTCGGCGCGACCTACACGGTGGGCTTTGACGACCTGTGCCAGGTGATCGACCTGCAGGATGACGTACAGAAAAAGCTCTGCACCACCGCCTTCACGCCCCTGACGATCCAGATCACCCAGGCCTCCTATCCCGTGACCTTCAAAAGCTGGGACGGCGCCGCCGTTTTGAAAGAGGAAACCGTTACGGCAGGCGGCGACGCGACCCCGCCGGAGATCCCGGCAAGGATGTCGGACGCAACGTACCACTACATCCCCGGGGAATGGACCGGCTATACGAACATCACCGCGCCGACCACGCTGAACGCGCCCTATACCGCCGAAGCGCACAACTTCAACGGCAATGCATGTACGGTCTGCGGGCGGCTCCGGAACACCATGGCAAACCAAATGGAATATAATAATTATGTCGCTTGTAATGTCGATCTTCTTTCGTATCTCGAATCTTCTCCTGCTCTTTTTCGGATGGCGCTTGCGGATCATGGCCTTGCAGGATCGACTTACACGGACGCCGGCGACGCGCTGATCGATAAAGCGATGGAAGATCTTGATCCGCTTCTCTCGGAAGATGAATTCTATGCGGCAGGCAAACACTTCCAATGGTACGCAGACAAATATAACGGTATACGTCAGACGCTTGACGCCGGCCTGAATGAAATTATAAATCTCGGTGTGTTCGGCAACGCCCGGGAGGAGCAAAAGCGGGTCGCAGGAGAACTTGCGCAGAGCGGCGACAGCGCCGAATGCCTGGCGCTGATCGAAGCGGCACAGAAAGCGATCGACGCGCTGGAATATGACAAGACCAAGTCCCTTGACGACAACCTTGCGCGCGTGCAGGACATTGTCACAACGCTTGATTCCGACCTTACCGCACTTCGCAAGCAGGAAACCGATACCGCAGCCGCCAACACGGTCGAGGAGAAGATCGCCGCCATCGGCGACGTGGAATACACCGACGAGAGCAAGCAGAAGATCGACGCCGCAAGAGAGGCGTATAACGACCTGACCGAAGATCAGAAAGCGCTTGTCAGCAACGCCGATGACCTGATCGCCGCCGAGAACGCGTATCAGCTCTATGATGACAAGGCGACGTTTGAGGAATACAAAGAAGCGCTGACACAGGAAGCGGGAGACAAGCGTCTGCCCGGCGACAGCGACGCGTGCAGGCAGCTGATCGAAGAGGCCATCGCCGCGATCAACAGTGCGACGTACGACGAGGCGCAGTCGCTGCAGCAGAACAAGGACGCCGTCGACAAAGCCGCGAACCTCACGCAGCTCGACAAAGACCTTGCTGACCAGCGCGCGGCAGACGCGGTCGAGGATTTGATCGACGCCATCGGCGAGGTGGAACTGACCGACGAAAGCAAGCAGAAGATCGACGATGCGAGAGAGGCGTATAACGACCTAACCGACGAGCAGAAAGCGCTCGTTCCCAAAGACGTCGTCAAGACGCTGACCGACGCCGAGGCAGAATATGAGCTGCTCGATAACAAGGCGCAGTTTGAACAGTACAAAGAGGACATGAAGCAGGCCGCCGGCGACAAGTCTCTGCCCGGCGACAGTGCCGAATGCAACCAGCTGATCGAGGACGCGAAGAAAGCGATCGATGACGTGCAGTACGACGAAAACAATACGCTGCAGCAGAACAAGGACGCTGTGGACGCAGCGGCGAACCTCGCGCAGCTCGACGCCGACCTCGCGGAGCACCGCGCGATCCACTACGCGGACTTCTATGCCGACGGAACGCCGGTCGAAAGCGTGCCGTACACCATCGACACCAAGAGCATCAACGAGCCTGCCGTGCCCGACAAGACCGGTTATACCGGCACATGGCCGAGCTATACGCTGAAAGCCGGCGGCGTGCGCATCGACGCGGTCTACGAAACGATCCCGTACGAAGCGGCGTTCTATGCGGACGGCGTGCTGGTCGACACGGTGACGTACACCGTCGAAACGACGAGCATCGCGGACGACGAACCCGCTGTGCCCGAAAAGCCCGGTCACACCGGCGCGTGGCCGGATTATACGCTCAAGGTCGGCGGTACGCGCATCGACGCGGTCTATGAAGTCATCATGCAGACCGTGGACTTCGACCCGAACGGCGGCTTCGGTGAGATGGAATC
>JAFSYP010000083.1 GCA_017449935.1 Clostridia bacterium | reverse complement strand
GTGAAGTTGCCGGGCGTGATCTCGTTGCGGAACGCCTTGCCGATCTGGCCGATGGAGAACGGGAGCTTGGCGCGCATGGAGCGCTGCACATTCAGGAAGTTGACGTATTCACCCTGCGCGTTCTCCGGACGCAGATAGATGACGCTCTTGCTGTCGTTCGTCACGCCGCGGAACGTCTGGAACATCAGATTGAACTCGCGGATGTCGGTGAAATTGTGCTTGCCGCAGTTGGGACACGGAATGGAATGCGCCTTGATATAGTCGAACATCTCCTCCTTCGTCATGCCGTCGGCATGGGCGTCGGGATCGAAGTCGTCGATCAGGTTGTCGGCTCTGTGGCGCATCTTGCACTCCTTGCAGTCCAGCAGCGGATCGGAGAACGACGACACATGGCCGCTCGCCTCCCATACGCGCGGATTCATCAGGATGTCCGCGTCCACCTCAAAGCTGTTGTGCCGCTCCTGGATGAAGCGCTTTCTCCACGTCTCTTTGACATTGTTCTTCAGCCGCGCGCCCAGAGGGCCGTAGTCCCATGTATTGGCAAGACCGCCGTAGATGTCGCTGCCGGGGAAAATAAAGCCCCTGCCCTTGCAGAGCGCAACGATCGTGTCCATGGACTTCTGCGTGTTTTCCATTGTGTTCCTCTCCTTTTTCAGCAAACGTATACCCGTATATGATAAATCACTCGCCGGAAAATGTCAAGAAATAAGCCAAAAAAACAGCCGCCCCATTTGGAGCGACCGTTTACGGAAAGCGATCTTATTTGATTTCGACTTTCGCGCCGACTTCTTCGAGCTTGGCCTTGATGGCTTCGGCGTCGTCCTTGGAAGCAGCTTCCTTGACGGGCTTCGGCGCGTTGTCGACGAGGTCCTTCGCTTCCTTCAGACCGAGACCGGTCACTTCGCGGACGACCTTGATGACCTTGATCTTCTCTGCGCCGACTTCGGCCAGGATCACGTCGAATTCGGTCTTCTCTTCGGCAACGGCGGCGCCGGCGTCCGCAGGAGCGGCAACAGCGACAGCGGCAGCGGCGGAAACGCCGAATTCATCCTCGACAGCGTGCACGAGCTCGGACAGCTCGAGAACGGTAAGAGTCTTCAGTTCTTCGATGATCGCAGTAATTTTTTCAGATGCCATGATACTTAATCCTCCAATTTCTCAATAGTATGGTGTTTACGCTTCTGCTGCGGCAGGAGCTTCGCCTTCGTTCTGCTTGTCCACGATAGCCTGGACGGCACGCGCGAAGGACGCGATGGGTGCGTTGAATGCGTTGCAGACGGTCGCCAGCAAGATGTCGCGGGTCGGGAGCTTTGCAAGGCTCTGGATCATTTCCAGCTCGATGACCTTGCCATCGAGGAAGCCGCTCTTGACCGCGAAGGTCTTGTGCGCGTCGGCGAATTTGCAGAGGATACGCGCAGCCGCGACGTGATCCTCGGCGCTTGTGGCAATTGCGGTGGTTCCGTTCAGGAACTCGTCCATTCCGTCCAGACCTGCGTCTTTGGTAGCCAGACCGAGAAGTCTGTTCTTGACGACTGTGTACTGAACGCCTGCCTCACGCAGCTCTTTACGAAGCGCGGTATCGTCCGCCACGGTGATGCCCTTGTAGTCCACGATGACGCCGGCGACGGCGTTCTTGAGGGTATCGGCAAGACCGGCCACGATCTGCTTCTTCTGTTCGAGCACTTTTGCACTCGGCATGATTTCACCTCCGGTTTCAGTCAGTAATCAGGTATGCAAATGTGAAACATTCACAAGATCTGCAAACAAAAAGCCCTTTCCCGAATACCGGAAAAGGGCACAAATATCACAAATATCCGCGCTCGTTCCTTTCCTCGGCAGGCGGGACGACCCATTATGTGCAAAGCACACCTGCTGTCTTTGGCAGGACAGCCTAATAAATATAGCACAACCGGCGCGTGTTGTCAAGGGGTTTTTGTAAAATGTTTTAAAAAACTCAGCCGCCCAAGGCACTGACGACTCGGAACGCGAACTGATACAGGCTGTTGACGTTTTCGGACGGTCCCTCGACCGCGAACACGCCGAGCATCGCCAGATACAGAACCAGCAGCGCATACGGCAGCGGATTCCTGACGAGGCGCTCGGACAGATCCTTGGCCAGCGCCGTCATCCGCTTGTCCCCGCAGTGCAGCCAATAGGCGAAAATGAACGCCACGTCGATCGCGATCGCCGTCAGCCATCTGCCCCAGTCCACGTTCAAAAGGAACTGCGGCACGATGAACAGGACCGTCAGCAAAGAAAGATTGAAGCCGTTCAGCAGCTCGCGCAGCTTTTTGCTGATGCGGTTATAGCGGATCACCGCATAGACCAGCGCGAACAGCAGCGGGCTCAAAAGCACCAGCTCCACCAGCATATCCAGCCGCCTGTGCTCCGAATGCAGGACGTTTTCCACCAGTCCGAACGCGTCGGACAGCGGGAGGAAATACTCATACTCCATCGAACGCTTGCCCATTCTGATGTCCGTATGCGCCGCCAGCGCGGCATACATCTCCTCCACGTTCGCAAAACGCAGCGTGGAAAAGAACTGGAAGCAGAGGAAACAGACGGCGACAGCTCCCGCAGCCATCGCGGCGCAGCAAACGCGCTTTTGCGTTTCCCCGCCCCGTTCGGCCAGGGCGATATCCGCGATCATCACCGTCGCCAGAATAGAGAAGTACAGGAACACGAATCCCTGATAGAACGCGATCGCGACGCACGCGCTCAGCGTCAGGCAAAGATAACGCAGCGGGACCGAACGCATCTTCCGGAAAAGGGCGACGCCGATCAGCGCGCAGATCAGCCCGTACACGTCCAGCTTGCCGAAGTTGCCGGAGCTCCACATGGCGGCGATGGAACCGGGGCAGCATACAAAGCACGCGATCCCGAACAGCGCGGCTGTCCGGCACTTTTGCGGCAGGTTCTTATAGAACCGGTTCAGCAGCGCGCTGCACAGCAGGATCAGCAGCACGTACGTCAAAAAGCAGAACCGGTAGATCTCCTGTTCACTGACGAAATCACCCGCAAACAGCCGCAGGATCGACCCCGCCAGAAAACGCGACGCGAATCCGTAAGAGTAATTGACGACGTAGGAATTCGCGTGCCAGATGGACAGCGTGTCCGCCACCGTTTTTCCCGTCACAAGACGGACGCCCCAGATCACGCTGAGCGCGAAAAACAGACGGTTGTCATACAAAAACGAAGCGTTCGACGCCCGCCGGCATATGTACAGCACTCCGTAACAGATCGGGCCGATCAGCAGTCCGGCGACGACGCTCATCACGGCGAACAAAGCCGCCATGACCGCAGAAAAGGTCACGTGATCCGCCAGGACGAACAGAGCGTTGCTCCACAAAAGACCGGCCGCCGACGCCAGCAGAACGAATCCCGTCCGCTGCGCGATCGTCAGTCCTTTTTTCGACAGCCTGCGCGCGCGGTAAAGCGCCGCCGGCGCCAGCGACAGCGCCAGCCAGATGAAGAAATGATAGTCGTGAATGATCGCAGCCATATTTTTCCCCCGTCTCGTTATTTGATCAGATGGTTGACAAGCTGCACGACGCCGCCGACGTCCGACGACGGGTCGACAACAGCGAATTTACGCAGCGCGTTCAGGAACAGAATGACCATGACCGCCGGCAGCGGATTCTCCCGCAGACGCACGGACAGATCGGCCGCCATCTCCGAGAGCTTCTTGTCCCCGCAATACAGACGGTACGCAAAGATGAACGCAAAATTGATCGTGACCGCCGTCATCCATCGACCCCAGTCGACGTTCATGACGAACTGCGGCAGAACAAACAAAACGGTCAGCAAAGAGAAGTTGAACGCGCCGCACCGCGCGCGCAGTCCCCTGCCGTCGCGGTTGTAGCGCAGACAAACATACGCGATCAGGAAGATCATCGGGCTGATCAGAAGCAGCTCGATAAACAGCTTCTGCCGTCCGAATTCGGCCTGCAGACGGTTCGTGACCAGCGCGTAGGAATCGCGCAGCGGCAGAAAATACTCGAACCGGATCGCTTTGACGTCCATTTCGGCGTCCGTATGCTTTTGCAGCGCCGCGAGCATTTCCTCCGCGCTGCCGAACGAGATCGTCGAAATAAACTGAAAACAGAAAAAGCAGACCGCCGAAGCAAGACAGGTCAGCGCAGCGCAGGCGCCGCGCGCGCGCAGGCTCCCGTGCGCGGACCCGTTCGTAAGATCCTCGATCATGGCGACCGCGAGAACGGTAAAATACAGGAACACATACCCCTGATAGATCGCGATCGAAACGCACGCGCAGACTGTGATGCACAGATACCGCAGCGGCACGCTGCGGATGCAGCGGAACGCGATCACGCCCAGCAGCGACAGGATCAGCCCGTAGACCTCCAGCTTGCCGTAATTGCCGGAGTTCCACAGCGCCGCGGCGGAACCGGGACACGCCGCGAAACAGGCGATCGCAAACAGCACCGCCGGTTTGTTTTCCTGCGGCGTCTTGCGGTACAGCCGGTTCAGCAGCGCGCTGCACAGCAGGATAAAGACCGTATAGACCGCGAAGCAGAACCAGAAGATCTCCTTTCTGCTCACGAAATCGCCGAACAGCAGCCGCATGACCGAGCCGAGCAGGAAACGGGAGGAAAAGCCCATCGAATAGCTGACCGCATAGGAACATGTATGCCAGCCGGCGAGCGTGTCCGGCAGATGCAGCGCCAACTGCACGCCCCAGATCGCCGTCAGCGCAAAGAACAGCGCCTTGTCGGTAAAAAACTTCGATTCGCCGGCTTTGCGGACGGTGCGCAGGATAAAAGCGCAGACGGGGCCGAGCGCAAGTCCGAACAGCGCGCTCGCCAGGCAGAACGCCGCTGCCTGCGCGATGCGCGGCACATGCCAGTACCTGGCCGCCAGAGGCAAAACGTTGCCCCACCCGAGCGCGGCGGCGGCGACCAGCAGGAACCAGCCTGTCCGCTGTACGGCGGTCAGCTGATCCTTCGGCAGCCGGCGTGCGCGATACAGCACGGCCGGCACGGCCGCGATCGCCAGATAGAGAAACGTTTGATAGTTTTCAAATAGGAGCCGCAGCAGATCCCGCATTTTTTCCTGTCCCCTCTCAGCGCAGAAGCTCCTGCGCCAGACGCATCGCTCTGTCCACCGTCACGTCCGAATTGTAGTGCATATGCTCGCCCCAGCGGCCGAGCGGATATACGCCGCTTTCGTGCGTTTCCCGCAGGATATTCTGCATGACGCCGGGCTTGTCGATCGTGTTGAGCGGGTACGCGTAGTCGTTCATGAAGTGCGGATTGTCGTTCGTATAGCGCACGCGTTCGCTGCGCGTTTCCATCCAGTACCCGCGGCTGCCGGCGCAGAAGTTGCTGCGCACCAGGATGCGGTGATACGGGATCGCGTCGTCCGGGAAATAGATCCAGTGCGCCTTCGTGTGCAGATCGTCCGGCGCGTAGCGGATCTCCACGCTGCTGTGGCGCAGGCGCGGAAGCGCGGCGGCCGTTTCGGACGAAAAGCCCGCAAGCTCGCCGACCGACGTCCACGGGACCGTCGTCACGACGCAGTCCGCGCAGAACACGTCCGCGCCGCTGCGGACCGTCCGTTCCCGGATATCGAACGACTCGACGGGCGTTTCGTACAGTATCCTGTCGCCGAGCCTTGCCGCCATCCTGCGCCAAAGCTCGCCGTAGCCGTATTTTTTCGGATAGAAAAACTGCGCGTGGCCGGGCTGCTTGCCGTACGCGTGCTTCTCGCGGCAGCTGCGCAGCGTGTCCTCGAACGACACGTTCGGCAGCTTGTCGAGCCAGTACGTACCCAGCATGTCCAGATCGTCCGCAAACATCTTGCGGTTATAGGGCAGCATATAGTCCGCGGCGATGCGCTCGCCGAGCTTCCATGTGATCCAGTCGATGAACTTTTCCGGCATCGGCTCGCCGGTGTTGCAGCCGGCCGCCGCGATCGAATCGAGATATGCCTGCTGCATATCCTGCGGGAGCTGCCAGATGTTCGCCTCGAACGGGTGAAAGATCTCCTGCCCCGCAAAACGGATGCGGCTGTCGCGCTCGAAAAGGTCCCACTCCTCGCGCGGCATGAAACGGAACAGATAGTCGTCGACCGTTTCGTTGCGCACGTCCAGAAAATGGCCGCCGCCGACGTCCAGCGGCGCGCCGTCCACGATCGTGTCGCGGCAAAGCCCGCCGGCTTCCGTTTCTTTTTCCAAAACCAGAAAATCCGTGATCCCCGCGTCGAGCAGACGGTTGGCAAACGTCAGTCCGGCAGGGCCGGCGCCGAGGATCAGAAAGCGCGTCTTATGCATGGCGCACCACCTCTTTCTCATGCTTTTTGAGCTTGAAGAGGATCGACAGCGCCTGCGTGACCGCTTTCATCTTCAGGCTGGAGGAAGAACCGATGTAGTTGATCGGCACCTCGATCGTCTTGTAATTGCGGCAGTAATAGCGCATCTCGGTCTGGTACATATGTCCCGTCGAGAGGAAGCGGTCAAGGTCCAGGTTCTCCAGCACATGGCGCTGGAAGCCCTCGAAGCCGCTGGTCATGTCCTTGTAATGCGTGTGCAGCACCGCGTTGGACAGCATCGTCCCGCCGCCGGACAGCATCCGACGGTAGAGCGGATGGTTATGCATCCCGCCGCCCTCCACGAAGCGCGATCCCCATACGCAGTCGTACCCCTCGTTCAGACGGTCGATGAACTGCGGCAGCTCGCACGGCTGATGGCTGCCGCCGCCGTCCATCTCGATGATCTGCTCCGCGCCGTCGGCGAGCGCCCGACGGAAGCCCTCCAGATAGCAGCTGATCACGCCCGTGGACTTTTCATAAAAAATGCATTTCACCCGTCCCGTATGCTCGTAGCTGCGGATGATCTGCTCGGTATTGTCCTTCGAGAAGCCGTCCACCACCGGGTACAGATGCAGATTATCGTACGGCAGCGCCAGGATCTCCTCGATCACGGCGGCCATCGTTTCCCCCTCGTTGGCCACCGGCATCACAATGATCGTTTTCTTCATATGCTTCCCCTCCAAAATCATGTCTGATCGGAAATATGTGCAAGATATTCATTCACCAAGCCGTCATATCTTCCGAGCGCCAGCCCGACGGCCGTGCGCATACGCTGCACGTCCCAGAACGCGCCGCGCGTCACATAGCAGACTATATCGAAATATTCGTGCAGGCTCTCGTCCTCGATCCGGTTTTCGCCGGTGCGGACGGATTCCCGATACCCCGCCGGCGCCTGCCGGTACATGTGACCGGTCTTGAAATCGCGCGGTTTGACCGGGACCGCCGGCAGGTGCGACAGCAGCGGATCGCCGAGGCCGTACTTGTCCGTCATATAGAACCCGTCATTGAATTCATAGACCAGCTCGCCGCCCGCCCAGTCGAAATAATCGCCGCGGTAACCGGCTTCGATCGAGCGCTTCACGACCTTGCGGTCGGCGCCCCACGTTTTCGTCGTGACGTCGCTGTCATGCAGCAGCCGTCCCTTGACGATGCTGGTGATGCTCTGCGTGCGGGAGTAGAACAGCTTCTCGTCCGCGAAATGGTCGTTGTCGATGAAGCCTGTGACAAAAACAGACCGCAGCATCAGCGTCAGGCACACGCAAAGACACAGCCCGAACGCCAGCGCGCGGCGCAGCGGGACGTGCAGGATCCGCGCTTTTTCGACGTCCTCCCCGCCGCACAGCGACAGCAGGACGACCGCGGCCATAAAATACATATCCGAAAAGTGCCGTCCGAGCATAAAGTCCCCGCCGATCCAGACGATATAGACCGTCTTGATCGCCATGCCGAGCGCCAGACACAGGAGCCTGCCCTGCTTCGAGCGCAGCATGAAAAGAACCGCGAGCACGATGACGACGCCGAGGATCACGTCGAACAGCTCGCTGACCGCAAGATACAGCGCGCCGTTGCGCAGATACATGCCGAGCGGGAAGCCGGTGTTCTTTTTGATGTAATAGGTGTTCGGAAAAAACGCGCCGTAATACAGCACGGAAAAGACTTCCCACGCCGCGAACGGCAGCAGCCCGAGAACGCCCGCGCCGATCATTTTGAAAAAGCCGCAGCCGCGTTTTTTCAAAAAGCAGTACGCCGTCGAAAAAAACAGGATGATCCCCGCGTCGATGCGCGTCAGAAGCACCGCCGCGCACAGCAGCGCCATGTACACAAGCCGCCGCGCGTCATATTTCTCCCGCGTCAGCAGCATCGACAGATACAAAGCCTCCAGAAAGAACAGCAGACAGTTTTCCAGCCCCGCGGTCGTGTAGGAAAAGAACGAGTAGGACGCGATCAGCAGGAAAAACAGCATCACGTCCTGCCACGGCTTTTTGCACAGTCGAAACACGATCACGGCAAAGGCCGCCGTCGAGAACGCCGTGCAGACGGCGAAGGACAGAAAAACATAGTTTTTGCATACGATCCCCAAAACGCCCAGCAGGATGCTGAACAGCGGACACGTCGACGCCGTCACACGCTCGCCCGCGTTGTATACGAATCCGTTGCCGTTCGCGAGATTGCGCGACATCACGAACCCGTGGTACGCGTCGTCACAGTTCCACGCAAACAGCAAAACCAGCAGGCCGAAAAGACAGACCAGCAGGATCTTGTACTGTCGGTAACGGGGCATTGTTTTCATGCTTCACTCCTGAAATTATCAATACGCGAACGCGCTGTCCCACACGTCCACCGGGAAATCCAAAAAGATATTCTTGAGCCGCGCGCGCACGTCCGCACGCGTCACGCCGCGTTTCATCACGACCTGCAGGAAGCCGCCGCCGCCCGCGCCGCAGACCATGCGGCCGTCGATCAGATCGTCGATGCACAGGAATATCTGCTCGATCAGCGTGTTGGTGCTGCCGGCGTCGATCATCTTCGAGAGCGTCCAGTGCTCGTCCAGCAGCCTTGCGAAGCCGTCCACGTCGCCGTGTTCGAGCGCAAAACGCATCAGCACGGCCTTGCGCCGGATCTCCCCGTGCGCATACAGGCTCTGCGGATCGCTGCCGATATACCGGCCGACGACGCTGCGCAGGATGTTGCGCGCAAGCCGGCGCTGCCCGGTGTAGATCAGCACAAAACGGTCGCTCAGCTCGCGCAGCGTTTCGTCCGGGATCGACACGCTGTCCACGCGTACCCTCTGCCGCAGGCCCGGCTCGGACGTGATCAGCTTGATCCCCGGCGCCAGCCCGCCGACCTGATCCTGCCAGCCGCCGCCGGTGGACATGATCTGCTCCATCGACAGCACCGTGCCGTACAGCGCGTTGTCGTCATACGCTTTGCCGAGGAAATCAAACATCGCCTTGACCGACGCGGCGGAAAGAATGGAAGAAGTGCCCAGACCGGAGCCCTTCGGCACGCCGCGCACCTCGGAGCGCATCTCAAAGCCGCCGCCCATCCGCTGCAAAATCCCGTGCAGGTCGCCGCCCTTGTCGGGGAGGACGCCGCACGCGAGCAGACACGCTTTCTGCAGCGCGAACGGATCGAAGGGATCGCCCGTGCGCTGCAGCGGTCCGATCGTATCGAACTCGCCGTGTTCGTTCAGGTCGCGGCTGTCGAACACGATCTTTTCCTCGGGGATCCGGCGCACGCTGACCTGCACGGGCAGCGTCCCGGCCAGTGAGATCGCCGCGTTCAGGACCGTGCCGCCGCGCTCGAGGCAGTGCGGACACGTGTCGGTCCAGCCGCCGCCCCAGTTGACGCGCAGCGGCAGATGCACGCTGACCGAATCGCGCACGATGCGGCAGTCCGTGTCGTACCGGATCGTTTCCCGCGCGGCGCTCTGCACCGCGTCGGAGATCAGGCGAAAGCTCTGCTTGGTGAGGTCCTCGCTGCCGAGCGCCTCGCCGAGATAATAATACAGCCGCATCGCGTAGGAAAAGTCGGAAAGCGTATGCAGGTCGAGCTTCTGCAATTCCTCTTGCAGCCACTGCTTTTGTATTTTGGTCAGGGTATGCCCCGAAAACACGCCCTGCGTTTCGGCGGCCGGTTTTTGCTCGCGGATCAGCTTCTTGATCTCGTCCATGCGCACCAGCTCATTCATGCGCCGGTCCCAATCCAGGATCGCCTGCGTGTCCGCGTCCTCAAATCCCGCGTGCAGCGACTTGCGGCTCGCGCGCAGCCAGCCCTCCCGATCTCCGTTCAGATCGTGGAAGAGCGCATACACGTTCAGCGCGGCCGCGACCGCGTCGCGGATGCTGCCGCACTCCGGATAGAGCGCCGCGTCCCACAGCGTGTGCGGCGCGCCTGCCGGCCAAACGTCGTCTTCCGTAAAGCCCAGCGCGTCGAGCGTCCGGGACAGCTTCTGCCGGAACAGGGCGTCCTGCTTGGGGTTGTCCCCGACGTCCATGATGCGGCAGATGAACCGGCCGTTTTTCTCTTTAAGCCCGTGCAGCAGAACGTGGTCGGGGATCGTCTCCTGCCCCACGTCTAAAAAGCTGATATAGCAGTCCCTGCCGACCGTCGCGCCGGCGTGCACGATCGCGCACTCGAGATAGCTCCCCGCGCCGACCGCGGCGTCCGCGGACATCGCCGCGTTGTACCCGGCGACAGACGCGTCCGGGATGCTGCAGTTGGTCTGCTTCTGCCAGCCGAGCGAGCGGTATTCTTCAATACCGCTGTGCATCAGCCGCAGGATCTCCGGCACGGAGCCGAAGTGGATGAACCGTGCGGGCGAAAACGCGTGTACGCGCATGGAATAGCCGCCGATCCCCTGCCAGAGCCGGCGGCGCGCCGTCTCCAGCTCGGGACAGAGCTCCCCTTCCGGCGTCTGGCGCAGCAGCGATTCTTCTGTCGCCTCCTGCGAAAGGCAGTAGACGAGATCGCCGTACAGCGACAGGCGCGCGCGGTCGTTGACCATGACGGCATACGCGTCCGGCGAAACGATCAGGCCGTGCAGCACGTCGAGAAAATCCTCGCCGAACCACAAGGCGCCCGTGTCGATACAGCATTTGTCCCGGCTGTCCGCCGCGCCCTCGGCGCGCAGCGTCTCCACGGGCTGTTTATGCAGATATTTTTGTAAGAATCCTTCGTCGTTTTTGAGGAAAACGCCGTGGTTTTTCGCCGTCTGCACGTCCTCCTTGAACGTGACGGCCGCGGCGCTCACCGTGCCGAAATCGCACATCAGCGGATTGAACAGCAGCGCCACGTCGCCGGAGAGCAGCAACATCCCGGGGCGTGTGCGCGCGGGAACGCTGGCCATACAGACCAGGAACAGATCAAACAGCGTCGCGCTCGCGCCCGCGAGCATCATCGGTACCGGGCTGAACAGCTTGCCCAGCGCGCTGTACTGCGGCGTGCGCGAGCCGTTTCCGCCGGCGTGGATGACCAGAAAACGCCTGCCCGACAGACTGCCGTACTTCTCCCGAAGACGGCGCACGACCGAAAATGTCGCCCCTGCCGAACCGATCCGCTTGCCGCCCTCGTCGGGCACGACTAAGAAATCCGTGCCGCACGGCAGCCGCCCCTGCGCGCTGCGCTCCGAGATCTGGCGGCGGTATCCGTCCGCCTGCGTTTCGTTGCTCGCAGTCAGGGCCACGCAGTCCCAGTGCGGGAACTGCGCGTCACGCAGCGAACGCATATAATCCGCTTCGCTGTCCAGCAGAGACTGCCGCAGGAACATGGAGATCATCTGCATTTCCGTCAGCGCCTGCGCCGTTTTTTGTTCAGCCATACTCTGCTCCTCCGATCAGGTCCGATCAATATTTCCTCCAAACCATACGGTCGACGATGCCCGTATAGCTCTGCACGATCTTGACGACCTTCGTGCTCGTGTCCGTCTCCGTGTAGGCGGGGACCGGCACGCCGACGTCGCCGTGTCGCCGCATGGCGACCGCCAGATCCACCGCGCGCAGCACCTCGCCGCCCGTGATGCCGGCGATCACGAAATCACCCTTGTCCAACGCCTCGGGACGCTCCGTCGACGTGCGGATGCTCACCGCCGCGATCGGGCAGCCCTTCGACAGATAGAAGCTGCTCTCCTCCGGCAGCGTTCCGCTGTCCGAAACCACGGCAAACGCGCTGCGCTGCAGGCAGTTGTAATCGTGGAAGCCGAGCGGCTTGGACTGGATCACGCGCGGATCGAACGTGAAATTCCGCTGTTCGATATACTTGCGGCTGCGCGGATGACAGGAATAAAAGATCGGCATATCGTATTTCTCCGCCATCGCGTTGACCGCCTGCATCAGACTCATGAAATTCTTTTCATTGTCGATGTTTTCCTCGCGGTGCGCCGACAGCAGAATGTATTTCCCCGGCTCGATGTGCAGCCGCTGCAGAATATCGGACGCTTCGATCGCGGCATAGTTCGCCTCGAGCACCTCGGCCATCGGCGATCCGATCACATAGGTGCGCTCTTGCGGCACGTTCGCGTTGGCGAGATTGCGCCGCGCGTGCTCCGAATAGCACAGGTTCACGTCGGAGATCACGTCGATCATGCGGCGGTTGATCTCCTCCGGAAGGCACTCGTCAAAGCAGCGGTTGCCCGCTTCAAGGTGAAAGATCGGGATATGCAGACGCTTTGCGGAAATGGCGGACAGGCACGAATTCGTATCGCCCAGCAGCACGACCGCATCCGGCTGCTCGCGCACCATCAGCTTGTAGGAAGACGCGATGATGTTGCCGATCGTCTCGCCCAGATCCGCGCCCACGGCGTTCAGATAATGCGTCGGCGCGCGAAGTCCCAGATCCTCGAAAAAGATCTGGTTCAATTCGTAGTCGAAGTTCTGTCCCGTATGGACGAGCGTGTGATCGAAATAGACGTCAAATTTTTTGATGATCGCGCTCATCTTGATGATCTCCGGCCGTGTGCCGACGATCGTCATCACCCGCAGCTTTGCCATGGCGTATACTCTCCTCTTTCTCTGTTTTATCCGAAATAATGCGGATACAGCGCACGGTGCGCGCGCATCCATTCCGCCAGCTCCCGCACCATCTGCACGTAGCCGGGGATCGCGCGGCAGAACGGCGCGTCGCTCGCGATCAGCGTTTTGTCGCAGACGAAGGTATCCTGCGGACGGATCGTGACCGCGCCGTCGCGCAGCTCCCGGTTGAACAGTCCCAGCAGCTCGTACTTGCTGATCGGGCCGTCGGGCACGGTATTGTACAGTCCCGCGGCGCCGTCCGTCACCGCCGCTTCGATGGTCTTGGCCAACTGCAGCGTCGTCTGCCCCGTCCAGATCGCGCGGACGAATCCGTTGATCTCGCCGCTTTGACGCATGAACCAGTTCAGAAGACCGATCCCGTTCGGATTCAGGTCCGGTCCGACGATCGAACCGCGCACGGTCAGGTTTTTGTCGTCCTCCAGCTCGCCGAGCGCCTTGCTGCGGTCGTAGAACGTCTCGCCGTCGCGCAGATCGCCGCAGGCATAGGGCGGATTCTTGCCGGAAAAGACGCAGTCCGTGCTCAGATGCACCACGCGGCAGGGCGTGTCCGCCGTGATCTTCGCAAGATGGTGCGGCAGAAACGCGTTCAGAAAGACGGCCGCTTCCTTGTCCTGCTCGGCGAACTGATTGAGCACGCCGATGCAGTTGACGATCACGTCCGGCGCCTGCGACGCGACGGCATCGTCCAGCGCGCGCAGATCCGTGACGTCGCACACCACGGTCTCGCAGACGGGCGACGGCCGTCTGTCCAGTCCCGTCACCGTGTAACCGCGCTCAGACAGGTAGACGGCGATCATGTGGCCGGCCATTCCGCCCGCGCCCAGGATGAAATACTTCATAGCTTTACGCTTCCTCTCCGTTTCGCAGCATTTCGCGCACATAGTCCGTCGTCAGCAGCTTTTCGACCGTCTCCGCGACGTCCAGCCGCGTCGTATTATGGCTCGTATACGGTTCGTCCGTGTCGGTCTGGACCTTGCCTTGGACGAAGAATTTATCATAGTTCAGGTCGCGGTTGTCCGCCGCGACGCGGAAATAGCCGCCCATGTCCTCGCAGCGCATACGCTCCTCGCTCGTCATCAGCGTTTCGTACAGCTTCTCGCCGTGGCGCGTGCCGATGATCCGCGTACCTGTGTCGCCGAACAGCTTCTGCACCGCTTCGGCCAGCGTGCCGATCGTGGACGCGTCCGCCTTCTGGATGAACAGATCGCCGGGGTTCGCGTGCTCGAACGCGAACGTGACCAGATCGACCGCCTCGTCCAGATTCATCAGGAAGCGCGTCATATTCGGGTTGGTGATCGTGATCGGTTCGCCTCGCCGGATCTGGTCGATAAACAGCGGGATCACCGATCCGCGGCTGCACATCACGTTGCCGTACCGCGTGCAGCAGATCACCGTATTCCCACGCTCCGCCGCCACGCGCGCGTTGGCATAGATCACATGCTCCATCATCGCCTTGCTGATGCCCATGGCGTTGATCGGATACGCCGCCTTGTCCGTCGACAGGCAGACGACGCGCTCGACGCCCGCCTCGATCGCGGCGTGCAGCACGTTGTCCGTGCCCTCGATGTTCGTCTTGACGGCCTGCATCGGGAAAAATTCGCAGGACGGCACCTGCTTGAGCGCCGCCGCGTGGAAAATATAGTCGATGCCCGGCATCGCGTCGCGCACCGACTGCAGGTCGCGCACGTCGCCGATATAGAACTTGACCTTGCCGGCGCAGTCGGGATACTTCGCCTGCAGCTCGTGGCGCATGTCGTCCTGTTTCTTTTCATCGCGCGAGAAAATGCGGATCTCTCCCACGCCGCTCGTCAGATACCGGCGCAGCACCGTGCTGCCGAAGCTGCCCGTGCCGCCCGTGATCAACAGCTTTTTTCCTTCAAACATATCTCACACCTCTTCCGCGAACGCTACAAATTTACGCACGACGTTGTCGCTCAAATATTCCGCATACTGTTCCCGCACATCCTGTACGGTCAGCTTCTTCCCGCGCCCGAACATCTCCAGCAGCTCTTCTTCACCGGCGTCCGCGGCGCTGCGCAGCGACAGCACGCACGGATAATCCTTTAAATAAATCAGACTCGAATCGTTTTCCGTCGAGTAAAAGTTGAGGATCGGTTTGGCCGCGGCAATATACTCGAACACCTTGCTGGGAACCTGGTTCGGACACGTATTGCCGACGTTGATGAGGATATCCGCCGACTCCGTCAGCGCGCGGCACTCCTGCACGGATACATGGTTCTTCAACTGCACGCACGCGGGCAGACGCGGGAAGTTTGCGCGCAGGAACTCGCAGCATTTTCCGTAAAACTCGGCGGTGAATCGTTCGGGATCGAGCTTGTCCAGGAAGGCGAGCAGCTCGTCCGGACGGCGGATGTCACCGTAAAACACGCCGGTGTAGCGAAGCACGATCTTGTCCCCCGGCGCCTTTTCCGCCGGCTGCGGCGGCGCGTCCTGGATCGTCAGATTCGGCAGCGGCAGCTCAAGCTGCGGCAGCGTGCCGTACGGATCGAAGCCGTGCCGCCGGTTCTCCTCGACAATCCCGACCGTCGTGACGACGGCGGATGCTCTGCGCGACCAGACGCGCTCCTGCGTCTTCCGCGTCAGGATGCGGCTTTTCCGCAGCGGCCAGCTGTACGCATACGGGTCCAGAAAGTACAGGACCCATTTCATACGGCGGCGGCGCGCGATCCGATAGGCGATCTTATGCCCCTGCGGCAGATAAACGACAGACAGCATCATGTCAAACGGCTCGTCGATCTTTTTGAAAAACTGTCGGGCCGTCCGGCGCACTTTGATCTGATCGACGCACTTGTATCCCAGATAGGACAGGGCCTGCTTTACGGCGTCCGGGAGCTTTCGCAGCACGGATCGCTCCCCGTACAGCGCGTCGTCCACTTTTTTGTATTCGGTGACGGGCACGCGGTACACGGTGACGCCGTCCTTTTTTTCATATTGCGCGATCTGCGGCTCATAGGAGACCGTCAGCACCGTAATTTCATACCCTGCCTCTTTGAATCCGTCGAGGATCGTCTGCATACAGTTCACGTTCGCCGTCACGTACGGAAAATACTCACAGGTCACGAACAGCAGTTTTTTCATCGGATCACTCCTTTTGCAAATAGAGGGAAAGCGCCTCGGCGAACTGCGCGGCGTCGGCGAACTGCGGCAGATACGGCGACAGCTCGCCCGTGCGGCTGCGCACGGAATCCACGCCGTGGCGCCGCAGCTTGTCCGCGGACGGCGTCAGGATCTTTTCCATTCGCGCTTCGTCGCGCCGGAACAGCAGCGTGCCGTGCAGGAGCGTGCGTCCCGCGCGGTGGCGCATCGCGCAGCCGGAGATCTTTTTGCCGAAAAGCAGCAGATCGTTCCGCCCGGAAAAGACGACCGGCAGCGAGAGCGAACGCAGAAAGCCGACGACCGGCGCAAGAGCGTCCCGCATGTCCCGCGGCGTCGGTTCGTTGAAAAAGAAAGAAAAATTCACGTTATCCGTATCCTGATACACCGCGCCGCCGCCCGTGCTGCGCCGCAGGACCGGTATATGCCGCCGTCCCCATTCCGACACCTCGGCTTCGGCGCTCTGGTTGCGTCCGAGGATCACGCACGGCGTGTTGCGCCACAAAAACGCGCACGCCTGCGCGCCGTCGAACAGCCGCGATTCCAGCCCCAGGTTCTCCGCCGGGTCGGTCGACGGCGACATGACGACCGTCAAAACTGTTTGCGGACAACGCTCCAGATCTCGCCCAGCGCCGTGGTGCTTTTCTGCACCTTGTATCCGGCAAGCTCGGCATTCAGATCGTTCTGGAACGACGGTCCGCTCTTTTCCAGAAGACAGGCAAAACGGTGCGCCGACAGGTTCTCGTCCTTTTCGGACGACTCCTTGACGACCAGAAAGATGTTGTCCTCCGTTTCGATCACGCGCGGCGTGCCTTCTTCCATCTGCTGCTGCACCGTGGCGAAAAACTCAGACGGATAGTTGCTGGTCGTGCGGTTGATCGTGACGGTCTGTACCTCGGAGGAGAGGATGCTGCCGCTGCCGGCGTTCTCCTTGACGACGTCCTCGAGCGACGTGCCGCCGCGGACTTCCTCGCACATCCGGCGGAAATCGTTTTCGACCTGCGTGATCTCGTCCTGCGACAGACGCTCCGTCTTGCCGTCGGCTCCGATCCGCGTCAGATAGCCGTTGACCGAGCGGAAGGTCACATAGTTGACCGCGTAGTACGCGTCCAGCTCGATCTTCGACACGGCGGCCGTGCCGTGCTCGCCGTATTTGTTCGCGATCAGCAGCTCACGCTTGGCGGCGGCCGTTTCATATTCGGTCAACGTCTGCTTGCGGACGCCGACCGCATTGTAAAAGTTGCGGTAAAGATCCCATTTGACGGACACGTTTTCCGCGATGCGCGTCTTGTATTCCGGCGTCAGATGCAGCCCGTCGCGCACGAACATCGTGTTGACCGCCACATGCTCCGCGCAAAGCTGCACCGCCTTTTGTTCCGCGTCGGCGCGATTGGGATTCTTTTGCAGGTCGTAGGACGCCGGATCGTGCAGGATCTGCGCAAGATAACAGGCGTACAGATCCGCGCCGACCGAAGCGCCGGACACGGTCACGACCGTTTTCGGCTCGTCCGACTGCCACGGCATCGTGCAGCCGCACAGCGCGAACAGCGCCGCGAGCAGGACCGCCGCCAGCTTGATCCCTGTTTTCATGCGCGTCACTCCTTTCCGTCCATCCAATCAAATGCCCGCGTCAGCAGACTGAGTCTGTCTTCCTTCTGCCCGACGCGGATGGCGATATGCGGTTTCACCGCCGCGCTGACCATCACGCGGCCGCGCATATGGGAAGCCAGCCGCTTCACCTTATCCATATCCAGCGTGTCGATAAAGAGCATGACCTTGCCGCCGCTCTCCTTGATCTCGTATACGCCGTGGCGCAGCGCCGTGCCGCGCAGCAGCGACACGGTGACCAGTCCCTGCACGCACGCGGGCGGATCGCCGAACCGGTCGAACAGTTCGTCCAGCACGTCCTCGGCGTCCTCGCGCGTGCGCACGTCCGCGATGCGGCGATACATGTACAGCTTTTGCGGCACGCTCTCGATATAATCCGGCGGAATATGCGCGTCGATCGGCAGGTCGATGGTGCATTCCCGTTCGGGCGCTGGCTTCGCCTCGCCCTTTTCCTCGCTGACCGCTTCGGCCAGCAGCTTTAAATACATATCGTATCCCACGGCTTCCATGTGTCCGTGCTGCTGCGCGCCGAGCAGATTGCCGGCGCCGCGCAGCTCCAGGTCACGCATAGCGATCTTGAAGCCGGAGCCGAATTCCGTAAATTCGCGGATCGCCTCCAGACGGCGGGTGGCGATCTCGGTCAGTTCCTTGCCGCGCGTGAACGTCAGATACGCGCTTGCGCGGCGGGACGAACGTCCCACGCGGCCGCGGATCTGGTGCAGCTGCGCCAGTCCCATGCGGTCGGCGTTTTCGATGATGAGCGTGTTGACGTTCGGCACGTCCACGCCCGTTTCGATGATGGTCGTGCAGACGAGTACGTCGATCTCGCCCTCCAACAGACTGCGCCAGACCTCGCTGAGCGCTTCCTCGCTCATCTTGCCGTGCGCGACGCCGATGTGCGCGTCCGGCAGCATCTGCCGCAGAAGCCCCGCCGTTTTTTCGATCGTTTCGACGCGGTTGTGCAGATAGTAGACCTGTCCGCCGCGGCGCAGCTCCGTGAGGATCGCCTGCACCAGCACTTCCATGTTCTGCTCGATGACGTACGTCTGCACCGGATAGCGGTCGCGCGGCGCTTCCTCGAGCACGGACATATCCCGGATGCCGGACATGGCCATATTCAGCGTGCGCGGGATGGGCGTCGCCGTCAGCGTCAGCACGTCGACGGCCGGGAACATCTCCTTGAGCCGTTCCTTCTGCTGCACGCCGAAGCGCTGCTCCTCGTCCACAATGATCAGACCGAGGTCGCGGAACGCCACGTCCTTCGAGATGAGGCGGTGCGTACCGACGAGGATATCCACGCTGCCGCGCTGCGTCCCGAGCAGCGTGTCGCGGATCTCTTTGGGCGTGCAGAAACGCGAAAGCATCCGCGCTTCGACCGGGAAGCCCTCGAACCGCTTGCAGATGGTCTGATAATGCTGCAGCGCGAGGATGGTCGTCGGCACGAGGACCGCGCACTGTTTGCCGTCCGCGACGCACTTGAACGCCGCGCGCAGCGCGACCTCCGTTTTGCCGAAGCCCACGTCGCCGCACAGTAGGCGGTCCATCGGGTAGGATTTTTCCATATCGCCCTTGATCTCGTCGATGCAGCGAAGCTGGTCGGCCGTTTCGTCAAATTCAAAACGGCGTTCAAAATCGTTCTGCATGTCCGTGTCCGGCGAAAAGGCGAAGCCGGGCGTCGCGCGGCGTTTGGCGTACAGTGCGATCAGCTCCTGCGCGATGTCCTTGACCGCCGCACGCACGCGCGTGCGCGTTTTCTGCCACTCCTTGCCGCCGAGCCGGTTGAGCTTGACGGGCGCGTCGGACGCGCTGCCGATATATTTGGAAACCTGGTCGAGCTGCGTGACGGGGACGTACAGGATGTCCCCCTTGTCGTAGAGGATCTTGATATAGTCCTTCGTCGCGCCGGCGGCGTCGAGCTTTGTGATGCCCTCGAAAACGCCGATGCCGTGCGCGTTGTGGACGATATAATCGCCCCTGTGCAGCTCCTCCAGGCTGTTGAACGCGTTCTTGTTGTTGACCTGCGCACGCCGCTTTTTGGACGCGCTGACGTAGCGGCTGCCGTAGGTGATGAGTGTGAAGCGCTCCTGCGGATATTCAAAGCCCGTGGAAACGCTGCCCGGCAGCACGGTGATCTGCCCGCACGGAAACTCCGACGGTCGCACCGGGAAATACATGCACCGGTAGCCGTCCGCCTCCAGGTCGAGTGAAAGCGACTTGGCGGCCTTCGGCGTGCCGCCGAATATGACGATCGTCCAGTTGACCTTGCCGTACAGCGGCGCGATGTCGTCCAGCAGCACGGAATAGCTGCCGTTCCACGCCGTCTGCTGGCGGGCGTTGACGGTCAGAAGCTGCCGCACCGGCGTGTCGAACGTCCCGCGCGGCAGATTGTCGAGATAGACCGCGCCGAACACTTCATATTGCAGAAACAGCTCGTCTGTCGTGAGCATATACCGATCCAGTCCGGCGCACAGCACGCCTTCCTCCAGCAGCGACTTCATCTGCTCGCGGAACAGGTCCTGCGCCGCCGCGGCGTGCTCCTTCACGGAGAAGCTCTCGCTGACGAACAGCACGGGATTGTCCGCGTAGTCGAACAGCGTGGCGCCCTCGCGGTAGAACAGCGGCATATACCGGTCCAGCGAGGGAAGCCGCAGACCGGCCTGTATGCGCTCGATGTCCGCGCGCACGCTCGCGCGCGCCTTGACCGCGCCCTTGCCGCGGATCGAATCGGCAAAAGCGGTCAGCGTATCCAGAAGCTGCGCCTCGCTGTCGCAGAGGACCTCGTTGGCGGGCGTCACGGTGATCGCATCGAGCGCGCGCATACGGCGCTGGCTCTCCGGATCGAACAGCGCGACGCTGTCCACCGTGTCGCCGAAAAACTCGCAGCGGCACGGATATTCGCTGCCGGGCGGGAAGAAATCCACGATCCCGCCGCGGATGGAAAACTGTCCCGCGCCGTCCACCTGCGCGCCGGACGTGTATCCGGCCAGAAGCAGCGCGTCGCGCAGCTGCCCGAGCCCCAGCTCGTCGTCCATGCGCACGGTAAAGCAGCGGCGCTCGAACTCGTCCGGCGGCATCGTCAGCTGCAGCGCGCTTTCCGCCGAACAGACGATCACGTCATACTCGTTCGTGCGCATCTTGTCGAGCACGCGCAGGCGCAGATGCTCGTATTCGCGCGAGCTGCCCTCCGTGCTGCGCAGCGCAAAGTCCCGTGCGGGGAAGTGGTACGCGCGCATCCCGAACGCCGTCAGATCCTCCGTCAGGCGCGTCGCCTGCGCCTCGTCCGGCGCGATCAGGATCGCGCGGCGGTCGAGCGTTTCGCGCAGCGACGAAACCAGATGCGCCTTATGGATATGCGAAAGCCCCAGCACGCCCATCGGCAGCCGGTTCTTTCGGACGCCGGCGACAACGGACTTGTACTCCGGCGATTGGGATAAGACGTTGGAAAAACAGGACATAGGACCTCTCAGATCTTGACGCCGTGCGTGCGCAGCGCGTCGCGCAGCCGCCCGACGTCTTTGTCCGCAAAGCAGTGACCGACCATGCCGGTCTTTAAAGCGCCCTCGATATTGCGGGGCATGTCGTCGATGAAAAAGCACTCCTGCGGCCGCAGGTCAAAGCGCGTGTACAGCGCCTCAAACAGCCGCGCGTCCGGCTTTGCCACGCCGTAATCGCACGACGCGATGATGCCGTCCATCAGCCGCAGAGCGGGGATCGTGTCAAAGTGGGAATAGATCTCGTCCGACGTGTTGGAGCACAGATACGTTTTGTACCCCGCGTCCTTGACTTCGCGGACGAAATCCTCCATGAACTTGAACGGCGGCATCTCGACGTCCCACCACCGCAGCAGCATCGCCGTCAGCGGCGCGTGCATTTGGGGCGGCAGCTCGCGGCACGCCGCCTTCGCCAGATCCGGGAAACGGAAGTCGCCCAGATCGATCTTGTCCCACATGCCGCTGCGGAACAGGACCTTTTCCGCAAGGACGGCTTCTTCCTCCGAAAACGTCCTGCGCAGCGTCTTGTACGGATCGTAGTCGATCAGTACGCCGCCCATATCGAAAACGATGTTTTTAACCATTGTTCTTGCGCACATCTCCGCAGCAGTTTTTGTATTTCTTTCCGCTGCCGCACGGGCACGGATCGTTGGGGCCGACCTTCTTGCCCTTGCGCACGGTGCGTCCCTTTTCGCTGCCGTCGGAGGAGCCGCCGCTGGCCGTCACTTCCTTGGCGACCTGTTCGCGCTTGGTCTCCTCCTCGCTGCGCACGCGCACGGTCAGCATCATCTTGACCGTGTTCTCGCGGATGGACGTATTCATCTCCTCAAACATATCGGAGCCGACCTCGCGGTATTCCACCACCGGATCGTGCTGGCCATATGCGCGCAGGCCGATGCCGCGCCGCAGCTCATCCATCGCGTCGATGTGATCCATCCACAGCGTATCGACGTTGCGCAGCAGCACCATGCGCTCCAGATCGCGCATCAGCGGCGCGCCGAGCTGCTCCTCACGCTTCTCGTATTCCTCATGCCCGCGGTCGTGCAGCAGCTCCCACGCCGCGTCGCGGTCGACGTCGCCGCGGAAATCGTCGCCCGTCGCGAGCCAGCCGATGAATTTTTCACGCAGGCCGTCCACGTTCCAGTCGCCCTTCGGCAGCGCCTTGGGCAGATAGAAGTCGATCGCGTCGGTCACGCAGTCGTCGAGCATCTTGAGGATCAGAGGCTTCAGCTCCACGCCGTCGAGCACCTGATCTCTCTGACGGTAGATCAGCTCTCTCTGGCGGTTCATCACGTCGTCGTACTGCAGCACGTTCTTGCGGATGCCGAAGTTGCGGCCCTCCACGTTCTTCTGCGCGCGCTCGATGGAGTTGGTCACCATCTTCGCCTCGATCGGCATATCCTCCGGCGTCTTGAGCGCGTCCATCACGCCGGCGAGCCGTTCGCCGCCGAAAATACGCATCAGATCGTCCTCCATCGACAGATAGAAGCGCGACTCGCCGGGATCGCCCTGACGGCCGGAACGGCCGCGCAGCTGGTTGTCGATACGGCGGGATTCATGCCGCTCTGTGCCGATGATGAACAGACCGCCCGCCTCGCGCACCACGTCGGCCTCGGGCGCGATGCTGTCCTTGTATTTCTTTTCCAGCGCGGAAAAGTCCGCGCGCGCTCTGAGAATGTCCTCGTTGTCCGTTTCGGCAAAGCCGGTCGCCTCCACGATCAGCTCCTCCGGATACTGCATCCGGCGCATCTCCGCCTTGGCCAGGTACTCCGGGTTGCCGCCGAGCATGATGTCCGTACCGCGGCCCGCCATGTTGGTCGCGATCGTGACCGCGCCTTCCTTGCCGGCCTGCGCCACGATCTCCGCTTCCTTGTCATGGAACTTCGCGTTGAGCACCTCATGCTTGATGCCGCGCCGGCGCAGCATCGAACTGAGCAGCTCGGATTTTTCGATGGAGATCGTGCCGACCAGCACGGGCTGCCCCTTTTCGTGGCACGCAACGACCTGCTCGATCACCGCCTCGAACTTCGCCCGTTCGGTCTTGTAGACGACGTCGGGATGGTCGACACGGATCATGGGACGGTTGGTCGGGATCTCGATCACGTCCAATTCGTAGATCTGCTGGAACTCGTCGCTTTCGGTCATCGCCGTACCGGTCATGCCGGACAGCTTCGTATACAGACGGAAGTAGTTCTGGAACGTGATGGTCGCCAGCGTCTTGCTCTCGTGCTCGACCTTGACGCCCTCCTTCGCTTCGATCGCCTGATGCAGGCCCTCGTTGTAGCGGCGGCCGAGCATAATGCGTCCGGTGAACTCGTCGACGATCAGGACCTCGCCGTCCTTGACCACGTAGTCCACGTCGCGGCGCATGACGCCGATCGCCTTGATCGCCTGGTTGATATGATGCTGGATGGTCATATTCTCGGCGTCCATCAGGTTCTCGAGATTGAAGAACTGCTCGGCCTTCTGTACGCCTGTTTTCGTCAGCGTCGCGGTGCGCGCCTTTTCGTCCACCACGTAGTCGCCGACGTTCTCGATGTCCTCGGCGCTCTCCTTGGAGTCGATCTCCTTGACCTTCGTCATGGTCAGCGAACGCGCGAACGTGTTGGCCATGCGGTACAGCTCCGTAGACGCCTCGCCCCTGCCGGAAATGATCAGCGGCGTTCTCGCCTCGTCGATGAGGATCGAGTCCACCTCGTCCACGATGCCGAAGTTGTGGCCGCGCTGCACCTTCTGCTCCTTGTACGGGACCATGTTGTCGCGCAGGTAGTCGAAGCCCATCTCATTGTTGGTGCCGTAGGTGATGTCGGCGGCATAGGCCTCCTTGCGCGCGGCGTTGTCGAGATCGTGCACGATCAGACCGACCGAAAGGCCCATGAAACGGTAGACCTTGCCCATCCACTCCGAGTCGCGGCGGGCGAGGTAATCATTGACCGTGACGATATGCACGCCGTCGCCGGTCAGCGCGTTCAGATACGCCGGCAGCGTCGCCACAAGCGTTTTACCCTCGCCGGTGCGCATCTCGGCGATGCGTCCCTGGTGCAGGATGATGCCGCCGATGATCTGCACGGGGAAGTGCTTCATATTCAGCACGCGCCACGACGCCTCGCGGCACGCGGCGAACGCCTCCGGCAGCAGATCGTCGAGCGTTTCGCCGTTTTGCAGTCTCTCCTTGAACTGCGGCGTCTTGGCTTGCAGCTCGGCGTCGCTCAGACGGCTGTATTCCTCCTCCAGCGCCAGCACCTTCTTCTGCAGCGGGAGGACACGCTTGACTTCCTTGGCGGAGTAATCTCCGAAGATTTTTTTCAAAAGACCCATTTTGTCACCTCAAATTTTTAGACAGCACTTGTTTTCAAAGCGCGAGTATGGTAAAGTTAGTGTGGAAAGGATGATGAATATGCCGAAACGAACCGACTATATTTCCTGGGACGAATACTTCATGGGCGTGGCGATGCTGTCCGCCTACCGAAGCAAGGACCCCAATACGCGCGTGGGCGCGTGCATCGTGAGCGACGCGAACAAGATCATGTCCGTCGGCTACAACGGCTTTCCGGCCGGCTGCAGCGACGACGAGTTCCCCTGGGAGCGCGAGGGCGAAACGTATCACACGAAGTATCCGTACGTCTGCCACGCGGAGCTGAACGCGATCCTCAACAACGAGGGCGCGAGCCTGCGCGGGTGCCGCATCTACGTGGCGCTGTTCCCCTGCAACGAATGCGCGAAAGCGATCATCCAGTGCGGCATCCGGGAGGTCGTCTACCTCTCCGACAAATACGCCGAAACGCCTTCCACGCGCGCGAGCAAACGGATGTTTGACGCGGCGGGCGTGCAGTACCGCCAGCTCGACGTCCGCACGCCGTCCATCACCATCGACTTTGCCCGCGATAAGGTCTGAGCGCGAAAATCAGAACGTCCAGACCAGCGTTTCGTAAGCCGTTTCGGTCTCGGCCACGGTCAGGAAGCTGTTCGCGTCCAGCCAGACGATCTGGCTGCACGCATTGGTAAACAGCCCCGGCTGCACCAAGCGGCGGCACGTCCTGCCGGCAAGGTCGCACAGCAGTGCGCCCTGCTTGTCGGCGCCGTCGCACAGCAGCACGAGCTTCGTCCCGTCCGCCGAAACGCTGAAATACGCCGGCGTGCCCGGCACGGATTCCACAATACTTCCGACGTCCTTGCTCTCTCCCGTGGAAACGCGGGTGAGCGCAAGGGTCTTTTTTTCGAGCATGTAGTCGCCGGCAAAGAGGAAATCCTCCACGCTGCCGGCGTAGGAAGCGAGTTTTGTCTCCTTTCCGTCCGCGGTGATCGAATAGGAATCGAAGCCGTTTTCCTTCGGCTTTACGCAGTACAGCTTGCCGTCCTCGGTATACATGTAGTTCTCATACAGGCCGGACGTGATCCACTTCGGCTTTTCGTTGGACGTGTCCGCGTTGTAGATGATGTCCGCTGTCGTGCTGTCGAGCTGGTAGTTGCGCCCGGACAGATACAGCTTCTTGCCGTCGAGCTTCAGCAGCGCGTCGTTCATCTGCGCCCAGTCCGTGCGCAGCCGGCCCATCATGTCCACGGTGCGGCCGTTGTCGCTCGTCAGACGGCGGCTCTTGCCCGTCTTCAGATCGAAGGACAGGACCTCGGAATACGTTTTGTCCGCCTTTGCGAAATCCGCATCGTCAAAGTCGACCAGCAGCATCGCGTCGTCCGAGCCGTAGCCCTTCGGCATGTTCGTCAGATGCAGGAACGCGTACGCGTACAGCCGCACGTCGTCCTCATACAGCGACGTCAAAAACAGACCGTATCCCGTCACCTGCTCGCCGCGCTGCAGATAATGGAGCCTCGCGGGGATGTCCTGGTGCGAGCACGTCACGGTCACGTCCGTTTCCTGCGCGTCGGCACAGGCCGCAAAGCCGCCGTTTTTGTATTCGTAAAAAGAGAACACGCCCTTCGGGTCGGCGGACACGAACACGTTTTCGATCTCCGTGGGGATAAGCGGCGCTTCGACCGCCGCACGCGCACGGATCAGGCCGTCCTCGGAGACCGTTTCGGCGGAAATGTCCGTGCGGACCTCCTGCGGCTGCGCGGCCGGACGCGCGCGGAAACCGCCGCTGTAAAAGAACAGACCGACAGACGCGGCCGCCAGCGCCGCCATGGCTGCGGCGATGATGTACGGCATTTTGTTTTTCTTTCTTTTCTTTGCCATATCCTTGTTGTTCCGAAAGGGAACAATCCTCCTTTTTATCATATTTAGCGTATTATAACATATTCTCCGCAAAAATGCCACAGAAAAAAGAGAATTGTTTAAAAAAATTTACATTTACTTTTCCCCGCCCGCATGGTACAATGAATGAAAGCGTCGTCGCGAGCGAAGCGCGGCGATCTGTTGCCCCGACGATGCCGTTTTCTTTTTCGCGGGGGCTCTGCCCCCGTCGGGCGGTCATGCCCCTACATTCTTGCCGGTACGGCGTCGGTTCGTTTCACACCCACTGCGCCGCCGTGAAATACTACGATCTGCATGTGACGGGAATGTTGATTCTATGATTCGGGATGTGAGAAAATGCAGAAGCTGATGTCTTACATGCGCTCGGCGATGGAGCGCTACGATATGATCGCCGACGGCGATAAGGTCGCGGTCGGGCTGTCCGGCGGCAAGGATTCCGTCGCGCTGCTGTATGCGCTCGCGCAGATGCGCCGGTTCTATCCGCATCCGTTCGAGGTCACGGCCGTTTCCGTCGATCCGCAGTTCGGCGGCGTGCCGACAGACTATTCGCCGCTGCAGGCGCTGTGCGACAGGATCGACGTGCCGTTTATCGTCAAGCGCACCGAGATCGGGCCGATCATCTTCGACGTGCGCAAGGAAAAGAACCCCTGTTCTCTGTGCGCGCGGATGCGCCGCGGCGCGCTGCACGACGCGGTCAAGGCGGCCGGCTGCAACAAGCTCGCGCTCGGCCACCACATGGACGACGCCGTCGAGACGTTCATGATGAATCTGCTCAACGAAGCGCGGATCGGCTGCTTCTCCCCCGTCACCTACCTCTCGCGCAAGGATCTGACGATGATCCGCCCGATGGTTTTCGCGCGCGAGAGCGACTGTGCACGCGTGGTGCGGCGCGAAGGTCTGCCGATTGTCAAAAGCCGCTGCCCCGCGGACGGCGCGACCGAACGGGAAAGCGTCAAACGCCTGCTCACGTCGCTCGAAAAGGACTACGATGACGTGCGGCAGAAGATCCTCGGCGCCATGCAGCGCGGCAACCTGAACGGGTTTTAAACAAACTATACAAAACCGCTGTGTCCATGCCGTCAAAATTTTCTCAAATTGGTATGGAAATCCTCGGAACAATCTGTTATAATAATCGGTGGTTCGGGTTTGCCTCGGCGTGCCCGGCCGCTTCGATACGTTGAAAGCAAAATCTATAAAAAACACGGAGGTATCTCTATGGCACACAAGTATGTCTACCTGTTCAGCGAGGGCAACGCAAACATGCGTGAGCTGCTCGGCGGCAAGGGCGCGAACCTCGCCGAAATGACCAACATCGGTCTGCCGGTCCCGCAGGGCTTCACCATCTCGACCGAAGCCTGCACCGCGTACTATGAAGACGGCAGAAAGATCAACGACGAGATCATGTCCCAGATCGACGAATACATCGTCAAGATGGAAGGCATCACCGGCAAGAAGTTCGGCGACATCGAGAATCCGCTCCTCGTTTCCGTCCGTTCCGGCGCGCGCGCGTCGATGCCCGGCATGATGGACACCATTC
>JAFSYP010000082.1 GCA_017449935.1 Clostridia bacterium | reverse complement strand
GCCGTCGAGCCGTCCTTATCCCAGATATGCGCGCTCGACTTGTCGGCGTTGTAGTACTTCGTACCCGTGCCGCACTTGCCGTCGTAGTAGCCGTTGAAGGTATATCCCGTCAATGTCGGGATCGTCGTGAACGTATCCGGCATCGCCGCATCGTACGTCGCCGTCACGCTCGTCGTGCCTGCCGACGTCGCGTTCTTCGTCACGTTCGTTGCGGTAGAGGACGCATACAATGCGCTGTCGAGCGACACGGTCGTCGTCTTCGGCGTCCAGTATGCATACAGCGTTGCCGTCGAGCCGTCCTTATCCCAGATATGCGCGCTCGACTTGTCGGCGTTGTAGTACTTCGTGCCGGTGCCGCACTTGCCGTCGTAGTAGCCGTTGAAGGTATATCCCGTCAATGTCGGGATCGTCGTGAACGTATCCGGCATCGCCGCGTCGTACGTCGCCGTCACGCTCGTCGTGCCTGCCGACGTCGCGTTCTTCGTCACGTTCGTTGCGGTAGAGGACGCATACAGTGCGCTGTTAAGTGTTACCGTTGTCGTTGTCGGCGTATAGGTCGCCGTGATCGTCAGATCCGTGTCGGGCATCGAGAATGCCGTGCCGTTTGTGATCGTGCCGCCGTCGCTGCGCGTCCATGCGTAGGTGTAGCCCACGACTGTCTGTGCGCTCGGCGTGATCGACGTGCCGAAGTCGATGTTCGACTTTTCGCCGCCTGCCGACACCGTGTCGCTGCCGACGGTCGCGCTGACCGTCGCGCTGCTGTGGCCGGTCCTGACGACTGCCAGTTTATGATTGTTGATCGTGTAGTTCGCCGTGATCGTCAGATCGCTGTCCGGCATTCTGAACGCCGTGCCGTTCGTGATCGTCAGTCCGGAAACGCTCGACGTCCAGCCGGTGAACGTATAGCCTGTGATATTGCCCGCGGAGGGCGTGATGCTCGTATAGTAGTCGACCGAGTTCGCCGTTGCGGTGCCGCCGACCGACAGCGTCGTCGTGCCGAAGGTCGCTTGGACCGCGGCATCCGACGTGCCGCCGGTTCTCGCGACTGTCAGGCTGTGGTGGTTGATCGTCCACTTCGCGTACAGCGTCGTGTTGTCGGTGTCGGTCGTCCAGTTGGTCGCGCTTGTACCGTCCGAATTGTAATACTTCGTACCGGTACCGGGCTTGGTCGCATAGTAACCGCCGAAGGTGTAACCCGTCATGCTCGGCAGCTCGCTGCTTGTGAGCGCGGGCATGGCGGCGTCATACGTCGCCGTGACGCTCGTTTTGCCCGCAGAATCCGCAGCCGTGCCGGTACCGTCGGACCCGCTCGAATAGCGTTTGCTGTCGAGATTGACCGTGTACGTTTTGGCCGTCCACTGTGCGTTCAGCGTGGTGTCCGCGCTGATCGTCAGCGTATCGCCGCCAGAATATGTCGACGTCCCGTCTGACCAGTTGTCGAATCTGTAGCCGGTTCTGGCGGGTTCGTCGGAGGAAACGGTGAAGGTCGGGTTCTCGATGTCGCTCGAGCCGAAACCGAGGTAACTGTTCGCCACGCGGTTCTGCGAGGAAGGATTCGAGGGCATACCGGTGACGGTATCGGTCGTGTTCTTGGCGTACGTCAGAGAAACCGCCTGCGTGTAGACGCCGTAATAGGTCTTGTTCTCCGTGAACGTCACGTTGCGGTACACGGCGGTGATCGACTGTCCGTTGGACAAAGCGTTGTCCGACCAGTTGCCGAACGCGAGCGAAACGTACCGCACCTTCGTGCGGTTGGCAAAAGACAAGTAGGCGTTGCTGTTGGCGCTATCCGTATAGATCGCGGGGCAGAATTCAAAATCCTCATGGCGGAACGTCGTGTTGCTGCCGGTCGCACGGTACATACCGAAGCCGCGCGAGGGGCTGAACAGCCAGACTGCGCTGTTGCTTATGCGGGTGCCGTTTTCGTCGAAGCAGAGAATACCGATCTGTCCGTCGCCGGTGCCGGCAAAATCGACGCCGAGCGTGTACGTCTTGTACGGGTCGACCTCGAAATAGTAGTAGCCGGAGGACGTCGACGACGGATAGGCCGTCGCCGTATCTTTGGCAGTTGAAACCGAGGTCAGCGTCTTGGTGTCCGCGTCATAAGACACGGTCTGGCCGCTTCCGCGGTTAGCTGCGGTCGATGTGCTCCACGTGTCAAAATCGAACAGATCGCCGTCCGACAAAGTGAGCGTAGAAGCGAGCGCGCTGCCCGACGCGCCCTTTTTCTTGAGCATCGTCCAGCCGGCTTTTGTCCAGCCGGAATGATCGCCCTGTGCGATCTCCGATGTGCTCAGTGTCGCGCTCGCGCCGTTGTAGACGGTCGCCGTCTCGTCGCGCGTGCGCTGCGCGCCGTCCGCGTAGTCCACGAACGTCGCCGTGTACGTCCGTCTCCAGACGGCATAGAGCGTATATGTGCCGCCCTCGCCGACGTCGCCGAAGATGGTGTTGACTGTGGATGCGGAGATTGTGTTGCCGGCGCTGTACGCAACGGTCGTGCCGCCCGACGACGTTGCCCAGCCCAGGAACGTCCAGCCGTCCATACTCGTGCCGGCCTTCGGCGTGGGAAGTGCGGCGGTGGCGGAATCATATTTCGGCGAAAGGCTGCTCGGCATATTGCCGGCGGGACCGACGCCGTTGTTGTTGAACGCGATCGTGAATCCCTTCGCCGTCCACTGCGCGTGCAGCGTAATATCGGCGGAAGGCGTATAGCTGGCGCTTGCGTTGCCGGCCTTCGTGCCGCCGGTCTCGGCGGTATACCAGCCGTTGAACGTGTAGCCCGTACGGCTCGTGGACGGGAGCGTGACGCTGCCGTCCGACCATTTGGCGTAGAGTGTGACCGTGCCGTTGTCCGTGCCGGTCAGATTGCTGACAGACTGTGAATTGTTGTAGACCTTGCTGCCGCCGGAAGAGGTCGCCCAGCCGGTGAACGTCGCGGTCGCCGTGCCGGCCGATGCGGCGGAGCCGCCGTGCGCATTGTAGGACACGGTGAACGAACGCGTAAACGCATTGGCGGTGAGGGTCTTCGCTTCGTCGTAGTAGAACGACATATCCGCCATCGTCGTAGACGTGTTGGTATTGCCGTTGCCGTTGAAGGAAACGGAATATTTGTGCGGACGGTAATTGAGCGTGTACATACTGTCGGCGGACGCGACGTGCATTTTGACGTCGCGGAAGACGTTGGTCACGGTATGGGAGGAGCTTACTCCGTAGTTGGGATAGCCGCCGAAGCCGAGCACCACATAGCCCGCGCCGTCGGCTGTGGTAAATGTAACATGGAAGCGGTCAAACGCGGAATCGCTGCCGGTCGGCCACAGGCAGCCGCCGGAGCCCGGATAAAACCAGTATATATTGCCGGAAAGACTGCCGTCCGATGCGTTATACTCAAAAACGCCGATCTGACCGTTGCCGGTACCCGCGTACTCGCCCTCAATCGTATAGGTTGTGTTCGGTCTGACAGGGATATAGTTGTAGCCGTCCGTCTGGGTAACCACATTGGCCGGGCGGTCTGTACAGGAATCCGAAGCCTTGCTGATCACGGTCAGCGTCTTGGACTCGACGTCATAGGACGTGGAATCAATGCCGTATTTGTACACCGTGCCGTTGCGGCATTTGCCGTTGCGGAACTCCCACGCCGTGAAGTCAAACAGCTCGTTCGACGGCGTGACCGACACGTTGCGGAACACGCAGGGATTGGCCGACTGCCCGCTCTTGCCCCAGATGCCGAAGCACAACGTGATATAGTGCACATCGAACCGTTTGCTGCCGGTATACTCGGCGGAGCTGCACAGATAGGCGTGGCCCTGCGGGCAGACCGTCTCCGTGTAGTGCGCAAAGGTGGACGTGCCGCCCGTTTCCTTCATCGACCAGCCGAGCCAGATGACTTTGATAAAGGCGCCGGCCGAGTCATAGCAGGCGACGCCGACCTGTCCGCGCGTGTTGGACGCGTAGTCGAGGTCAATAGTATAGGTCTGCATCGGGTCGACTTCCATATAATAGCAGCCGGTATTCCGAATATCACCGGAAGTGGAATTGTAATAATACGTGACCGTGTCCGAAGCTGTGTTGTTCAGCGACAGCGTCTTGGACGCGGAATCGTAGCTGGTAATCGTCGTGCTCGACCCGTTGGTGTAGCAGCTGCTGTCCGCCCATGCGTCGAAGTCGAACATGTTCTTTGCCGTCCATGTCACGTTGCGGAACACGCTCGAAACGGGGTTGGACGAGCTGGCGCTGCTGTTCGGATAAGCGCCGAAGTTGATGGCGACGTACCGCGCACGCAGGCGGTCGTCTCCGTGCAGATAGCTGCTGTTCAGAGAATAGGTTGCGGCGCAGAACTCAAAGGTCTGCCGCTCGAACGACGACGTGCTGTTGGTTTTATTCATCAGACTGCCGCCGTAGCCGTAATTGTGCAGCCAGATGCGGTCGATATAGGCGCCGTCGGCGTCATAGAAGTCCAGACCGATCTGTCCGTTGCCGGTGCCGGCATAGTCAAAGGAAAGCTCATACGTCTCGTACGGATCGATCGGGAAGAAATAGTAGTCGTCGTTGATGACGTTGCTTGTTGTCCGTTTTGTGTTGGTGTCGCTGCCGGTGGATTGGATCGTCAGCGTTTTCGTCGCGCGGTCATACGTCAGCGACGACTGACTGCCGCCCTTTGTGCTGGAGTTGCTGTTTTCAGACCACAGCTCCAGATCGAACAGACTGTGCGTCTTGCGCTGACCGGTGTAGGTGTAGCCGGCGTAGCTGTTGCTCGTCACGGACAGCGTCCTGTCGCTGCGGTCCGTCGCGATCTGTTCCACAGAGGATGCGGGGATACGTTCGCCCGTGCGCGCATTGATGTGCTGCGCCCCGACCGATTCGTAATTCTTGACATAATCACTGATATCTTCGACATCTTCAACATAGCTGTCAATATCGCTCTGCGAGGTAGTCGGCCTGCCCAGCGCTTCATATGCGTTTTTCAGCGTGTTGCTGTAATCCGCGTATGTGTCCAGCGTTTTCGCGTTCAACTGATACTGCGCCTCGAAGATTGCTTCGCGCAGCGCCTGCTTGTCGACAGCAGTGACGTTGATTTGTAAATACATATTCAGATAGATCCAGTCGCTGCTGTTTTCACCGCAGGCCGCCGCGTGGATATAGTACGTGTCCGAGCCGGTCGACGTCGGCGTCGCGCGGTTCCACGGATCGTTGAAGACGTCCGTGTAATGGTACGGACGGTTGGACTCACCCGTCGCGCCGCTGATAATATCGACGTCCACGCCGCTTGTCGCGGTGAAACTGCCGTTCGGTACGTTGTATTGGCGCGTGCCGGGATCGCGCCAGAAATTGATGCCGGGCAGAGTGCCCACATAGTTTGCGATGTATGCGCCGTAGGAGCCGATTTCATCGGAATCCTTCAGATCGGTGATAATCATACCGGTCGTCACGTTCGGCACGGTGTTGAAGTTCGCGTTGCGGCTGATGTCGACCGTAAGATTGGCGAAATGACTTTTGGTCGCCGTGTCCAACTTACAATCGACAGCGCCAAACCAACTGGTTTTGCCGGTGTCGCACTTATATCTGGCGAAAGTGGCAGAGAGACTGCTGACGCTGCTGTCTGACGTAAACCAGTTCCAGATCGTTTTATCATTGTTGCTGCCCGTACTGACCGCTTGAATCAGCGGGACCAGCGCCTTGTTGTCGCCGCTGTTCGAGGTACGCGGTCGCCAGTCGGTTGAAATACTGTTATCACTGCTGCTGTCGTCACAGGTCAACGATGCCGCTGTGAAGCTGTGCACACCGGATATCCACGACGCACCGTGCATTGTTGAATTGTTACCGGTGGTGTTTACAATCTCTTCCGCCGCGCCGACCGGCGTCACGTACGGCGCATACGCTACGGTAAAGGCATGATACTCCGCCGGGTTACCGTTGATCGAACATGTAAAGATCCACTCCAGCGTCTTCGTTCCTGAGGGGCTGATGCCGCTGTCCGTCGTGAGAGTTACGCCGCTGATGGAATTCGAGGATGTGCCCGCCGTAATCGACACACCGGACTTGTTCGTATCGAGAATTGTATACTTCAGGTTCGTCACCGAGCCGCTCGATGTATTGAAGTAGATCTTTCCGCTCGACGCATCGCGTTCCGCGTCCGGCGTAATCGTCGTTCCGGACAGCGTGTTGTTGATGTAGTACTGCACCGTCTTCGAGTCGCTCAAACTCGGCGTCATGTAGAATGCTTCGGGCACGACGATATACACGTTCGGGTACGTCGTCCCGGCCGAAACTGTCGCCGAGGCGCGCGGGAACAGCAGCGACACGTCCATAATGCAGAACGTCGTCACCACCATGATAATCGCCAGCAGCGTGCTGACCGTGCGTTTCAGAATGCGTTTAAGCATCGCCGATCCCTCCTTTATTTCTGCGTATATGCCGATCGTCCGTCCCGAAGTCAACACGCGTTTTGCTGCGGTCGTCCAGTACAAAAATCATGCTTATCATTCCTTAAAAGAATATTTGTCCAAGATACATTTAGTTATAATAACAATATCAAAAAAACCCGCACTCTGTCAAGTTTTTTCCGAAATTATTATTCGTTTTTGTTAAATATGACAAATCAGTTACAGCTTACAGATAACGGTCGTTTTTGCGTTTTGCGGACGGTCAGGTTCACGGCGGGCGTGTTGGGTCGGGCATGACCGCCCGTCGCCTTTCCCGCTGCCGTTTCCGGCGGTGCGCCGTCAGGCACGCTTTGTCCGTCCTGCGCATACAATGCAGTGAATCGTTTCGGAAAGGATGATCCCGGTGCTGCAAACGATGCACTTTATTGTGGCGGGCGGCGACGCTCGTCTCGACTATACAGCCGAAGTCCTGCGCGAGCGGGGCTATACCGTAACACGTACCAAAGCGGATGCGGGCGAGGATTACGCCGACGCACATCTTCTGATCCTGCCGGTCCCGCTGAGCCGCGACGGCGTCCATGTGCAGTCCGGCTGCGCGCAAACGCCGCTGCGCATCCACGCGCTCGCGGACAAACTGCCTTCGGACGCGCAGGTGTTCTGCGGGATGCCGAAGGACGCCGCCGAGCCGTTCTTTCGCCGCGGCGTCCGTCTGTACGATTACGCCGCGCGGGAGGAATTCGCCGTGCGCAACGCCGCGCCGACCGCGGAGGGCGTCGCGCAGATCCTGCTGCAAACGCTGCCGATCACCATTCGCGGCGCGCGCATCCTGATCACCGGCTACGGCCGTACGGCACGCGCCTGTGCGCGGCTTCTGTCCGCAATGGGGGCGCACGTCACGATCGCCGCACGCCGCTGCTCCGCGCTCGCTTTCGCGGACACGGACGGTTACCGCAGTCTGTATCTGCGGGAGCTGCCGCGCTTTATGCACGAAATGGACGCCGTCGTCAACACCGTCCCCGCGACCGTGCTGACACGCGACGTGCTGGAAGCGATGCGTCGCGACTGTCCGATCCTCGAGATCGCGTCCGCGCCCTACGGCACGGACATGGGCGAAGCGCGCCGACTCGGCGTGCGCGTGCAGATCGCGCCGTCCCTGCCCGGCAAGGTCGCGCCGAAAACCGCCGGGACCATTCTGGCCGATACCGTTCTGAATATTCTCAAGGAGGGAAACGAATGAACGGACTTACCGTCGGCTTTGCGCTGTGCGGTTCCTTCTGCACGTTTCGCACGGTGATCCCGTATCTGCGCACGCTTGCGGAACGCGGCGCGCAGGTTGTGCCGATCCTGTCCGAAACGGCGTATTCCACCGATACGCGGTTCGGATCAGCCGCGTCATTCCGGCAGGAGATCGAAACGATCTGCGGCCGGGAGATCATACACACGCAGACACAGGCGGAGCCGATCGGCCCGAAGAAGCTGCTGGATCTGCTGATCGTCGCGCCCTGCACGGGCAACACGCTCGGCAAGCTCGCGAACGGCATCACCGATTCCGTCGTGACGCTTGCGGTCAAGGCGCACCTGCGCAACGGCCGTCCCGTGCTGCTGGCCGTGTCCACGAACGACGCGCTCGGCGCTTCCGCGCAGAACATCGGCCGACTGCTCACGGTCAGGCATATATACTTCGTTCCGATGGGGCAGGACGACCCCGCGAACAAGCCCGCGTCCGTCGTGGCGGATTTTGCCCGCCTGCCGGACGCCGCAGCAGCCGCCCTGCGCGGCGAACAGCTCCGTCCCGTGCTGTGCGGATAAGATAAAGATAAAAAAGAAAACCGAAAGGCGGTTCCTCCTGCCGGGAAGAAAGCCTTTCGGTTTTGTCGTGTTTTCACCGTCGGTCAAAGCCGGTCGTTGTACTGGTAGCACCGCACATAGTCCACACGGAATTCCGCCGGCCAATTCGCGGCAGGCGTCGTGCGGATGTCACCGACCGTCGCGCGCGGATTATAATCCGGCTCACCGTTTTCGCCGGCGACCTCGACCGACAGCAGCATATACTCCGGATTCTGCGAAACGCCGCCGGCCGACGTGCGGGCAAATTCTTTGCCGTTGATGTAGAAAATGTATTCGTCAGGGCTCCACTCGACGCCGTAGGTGTTGTACTCTTTGTACGGATCGCCGGGAACCAGCGGCGTCGCTACATGGACGCCCTGATGCGCCTGCTTGTACCCGTCGAAATGCAGATTCGCGGAAATGAAATCGCGTCCGATCGGATATTTGTTGTAATAGAACGACTCGAACACGTCGATCTCCGTCCCGTCGCGGCCGTCGCCGTCCTCATGGAACACGCTCTCGTTCATCATCCAGAACGCGCTCCACAGACCGCGCCCCGCCGGCAGGATGCACCGCGTTTCAAAGTACCCGTACAACTGCTCGTATTTGTCTCTTGTCGTGACCAGCCCGGAATAGTACCCCGCCTCATAGGGATCAAAATTGATGTGCTCGTGCCACTTGTCGTAGTAGCGATTTTCGAGCGGCGCATCCTTGTACTCCGTGCGGATCACCAGATCGCCGTCCTCGACCGACACCATATCCTCGTGCCAGTACCCGCCATTTCGCATGGTGACCCACCATTCGTAACCCCACTTCGATTGGTCGAGCCGGTCGCCGTCGAACGTATCTTCCCAAACCAACGTGAAGTCCGACAGGTCGATCTTCTTTTTGCCGAAGGACGGATCGCCCGTGCGGACCGCGCCGATCACGGACGTAAAGAACGTGCCGATGGCCAGGAAGACGGTCAGAAACGCTTTGCAGAACTTTCGAGTCATGCTTTTTCCTCTTTCAATTGATTTTTGTTTTCCGTTGTGTAAGCTATATCTCCGATGGCTTCAATCTTTAAGGGCGGCGCCGTCGGCAAACCCGTGATCTCCGTCAAACAGCGCATATCTGCCGCCGCCGGAATAGCGCAGCGTAACGCCTGCGGGGAAGGCTCCGGAAACGATCTGCAGAGTCCCTTCCGCAGCGGGACGGACAAATGTTACTTCCGTCAGAGCAGAAGTGCCGCTGCTCGTATTTACCGCTGCCTGCCCGATGTACACAACGCTGCTGCCGATCGTCAGGTCCCTAAGGGACGTACAGCCGTAGAACGCTTTCTGGTCGATTACCATCGCGCCGTTGCCGATCGTCACGTCGGTGAGAGCCGTGCAGCCCTCAAACGCGCTCGAATAAAACAAATCCTCGATGACAGGCGCCAACCGTTCGTTCTGAAACCGCGCGATCGTACTGTGATCCGGTGCGGATTCCATACCCAGAATCCACATAAAGCGTATGTCCGTCCGGCACGCCTCTTCGATCTGTTGTGACGAATACAGCCGCCGCATGTACGCGTACACCAGCACCATGAACAGTGTCGCCGGATTGACTTTCCGCCACACACGAACATACTCTTTTTCGAGCTTGCTGTAGTCCAATTTCTCGCAAACCTCTACCAACTTAAATACAGGATCGTTTTCCGGAATACTTTTTTCAATATTAATTAAACGGTAAAACTACTTGATTTCTGTCTCTCATCATAGTACAATAAACTTGCTTTCTGTGTGGTTTTTGTTAGCACTTTAATTATACTATGAAAGCAGCAACCGGACAACCCTTTTTGGGTTGCCCGGCTTGTTTTTTCTGTTTTTGGGGCTGCCTTAGCGCGACAGCCCCAATCTTTTGCGCTGTTTTCTTATTTGGACGCCTTCTTTGCGCTCTCGCACTTCTGATTGGCGATGCCGCAGCTGGTTTTGCACGCGGACTGGCAGGACGTCTGGCATTCGCCGCAACCGCCGTTCTTGGCGCTCTCGCAAAGGCTGCGGGTCTGGATGGTCTGGATATGTTTCATTATATTTTCCTCCGTTTCATTTTTCTGTTCGTATTATAGCAGACAAAAAATCAACTGTCAATAGCCGATTGCGGTATGTTATTCCGTCTCGCCGACCGCCTGCGTAAAGGACGCCAGCTCATCGAACAGCGCGCCCGTCTGCTGCATGATCCTGCGATTTTCCGCATCGCGCGCGAGATATGCGCCCGCGAGCCGCACCGCCTGCACGAACCTTGCGTCCGGCCGGATGCGGTCATGCACGATCGGGCAGGTCGCAAACCCGCGCAGATCGTAGACCACGCGGATCCCGATCCCGCGGTCCGTTTCGACCGGCACGGGATAAAACGGGTACATCCGGCACGCGAGCGGCCGGCTGCGCCGATCGCACTGTCCGCCGCAGATCAGAATCTTCCGTCCGTCCTGCTCACGGATACGGAACTGCGGATCGTTTTCAAACCGTTTTTCCTCACCGCAAAACAGCTCCATGCCTTCGTCGTCCGCGCCGCGGCAGCAGCGCTTGGCGCAGAGCTTGCCGCAGTCCAGTCCGTTCGGCAGCGGCGTCACGCCGCGCAGTATGCTGTACGCGTCCCGAATCGCATCTTTCATCCCGCATCGATCCCCATCGTTGCCCGCGCATTGAGCGACGCGTCCGCGCGCCTGCCGGACATAAATTCATAATACCCCTGCGCGCCGACCATGGCAGCGTTGTCTCCGCACAGGTTCAGCGGCGGCAGATAAAGCTGCACGCCGTGTTTTTCACAGAGCGCGGCGCACGCACGCCGCAGCACGGAATTGGCCGACACGCCGCCTGCGAGCACGAGCTTTTTCGCGCCCAGATCGAGCATCGCCTTTTCCGTGTTTTCCAATAGCGCGCGCACGACGGCGGCGATATACGACGCGCCGAAATCCTTTACCGGCACGTCTTCGCCCTTCTGCGCGGCGTTGTGCAGAAGATTGACCGCCGCGGTCTTGAGCCCGGAGAAGCTGAAGTCATAGGGACAACCCGTCACGCTCGGCCGCGGAAACTTATATGCGTGCGGATCGCCGCCTGCCGACGCCTTGTCGAGATTCAGCCCGCCGGGGTACGGCAGCCCGATCGCCCGCGCCGCCTTGTCCATGCATTCGCCCGCCGCATCGTCGCGCGTACGGCCGATCACGCGGCAGGTCGTATAGTCGTCCACCTGCACGATATGGCTGTGGCCGCCCGACACGACCAGCGCCAGAAACGGCGGTTCGAGATCGGGATGCGCAAGATAGTTCGCGGCGATATGGCTGCGCAGATGATGCACCGGCACCAGCGGCAGCCCCGCGGAAAACGCCAGCCCCTTGGCGTAATTGACGCCCACGAGCAGCGCGCCGATCAGGCCGGGCGCATAGGTGACCGCCGCGGCGTCGAGATCGTCGAACGTGCAGCCGCTCTGCGCCATCGCCTCGCGTACCACGCCGCATATGGATTCCACATGGCGGCGCGACGCGATCTCCGGCACGACGCCGCCGTATAAGATATGCTCCGGCACCTGCGAGGCGACGACGTTCGACAGGATCTGCCGCCCGTCCCGCACGACCGCCGCGGCGGTATCGTCGCAGGAGCTTTCGATCGCAAGAATGTTCATGCGTGTTCTTCCTTAATAAAATAATGTATAGATCAGCGCGTCCTCCGCTGGATCGCGGTAAAAGCCCTTTCGCCTGCCCATGAGAGAAAAGCCGAGCGATTCATACAGCCGGATCGCGTCCGCGTTGCTCGGCCGCACCTCCAGCGTCAGGAATGCGCAGCCGCGACGGCGCGCGCCGTCGATCGCCGCGCAAAGCAGCGCGCGGCCGATCCCCTGACGGCGGTATTCCGGAAGCACCGCGACGTTCGTCACATAGGCGTCGCCGCTGATCTCCTGCACGCCGATATAGCCGGCGACCGTTTCCCCGACCAGCGCGGTCAGAAAATGCGCCTGCGGGTTTTCCAGCTCCTCCGCCAGCCCCTGCGCCGACCACGGCGTTGAAAAGCAGACGTCCTCCAGCGCAGCGACAGCGGGAACGTGTGCGCCGTCCATCGGCACGATCGTCCGTTCCATCGTCTTACAGCTTCGGGACCCAGACGGCCATGTCCGTCTCGTCCCGGTTTGCAAAGGCGTAATACGGGATGAAGCGCAGCTTCACAGGGCGGTAATCGCCGCTGACGGGACGGTAAAGCGGTCCGCCGCAGCACGCGCACGCCTTCTTGCGCCAGCCCCTGACCGTCAGCGTCGGCACGCCGAGCGCTTCGTCCGTACCCGCTTCGGGCGTTTCAAAAATATCGGCGCAGACGCCGTGCAGATCGCCCTCGTTGTCGAGCCCCTCCAGACAGTAGACCACCGGGCCCTTTGCCAGCGCGACCTTGCCCGCGTCCGCCGTCACGCGCGGCGACGCTTCGTAAAACACCGGCTCCATCGCAAGGCGCAGCGTGCAGGCGAAATCGTCCGTCGGCACGGTAAAGCAGGCGTACCTCTTTTCCGTGACGGCTTCGGCGCCGTCCAGCTCGAACGAGCGGCACCAACCGGGGATGCGCAGCGCCAGCCGCCGGCCGGCAAGGCCCGACGCAGCAATGCGGATCATGCCGTCCTCGGGGTACGCCGTCCGCACGCGCAAAGACGCGCCGTCCAGCGCCGCTTCGGAATGCATATACTGATGGACATAAACCGTGTCGTCCGTCCGGCTGTACAGCATGCCGCCGAGACTCGCCAAAAAGCGCGTGACGTTCGGCGGGCAGCAGGAACAGCTGAACACTTCCACGCGATGCGTCAGCGGCCGGTAGACTTGCTCGCGGCAATCGTTGGCGCGGCGCGTATCGAGGTCGATCGCCAGCGGGTTCGTGTAGAAGAATGACGTCCCGTCGAGCGAAACGCCGGACAAAATGCCGTTGTACAGCGCGCGTTCGACCGCGTCCGCATATTTGCCGTCCGCCGACAGCAGGCTCATGCGCGACGCAAACAGCGTGAGCGAGATCGCCGCGCACGTTTCGGCATACGCCTCGGCGTTCGGCAGATCGTAGTCGCCCGTGAAGCGCTCCCCGTCATACGAGGAACCGACGCCGCCGGTGACGTACATCCGTTTTTCGCAAATATTATCAAACAGCGCTTCGCACGCGCCGCGAAGCGCTTCGTCGCCCGTAAGACGCGCCGCGTCCGCCATCGCGCAGTAAAGATAGCACGCGCGCACCGCGTGGCCTTCCGCCGTCTTCTGCTGCCGCACGGGCAGATGTCCCTGCCAATATGCTGCCCGCGGATCGCCGACGTCGCCGTCCTTCGTCCCTTCGGCGCCGCGCCGGTTCAGAAAATGCAGACACAGATCGAGATACCTTTTTTCGCTCGTGCAGACGTACAGCTTCACCAGCGCCAGCTCGATCTCCTCGTGCCCCGGCGTGGAAAACGACGCGCTCTCCTCTTTGCGGAACACGCGGTCAATGAGGTCCGCGTAGCGGCAGATCAGATCGAGAAAACGCCGCCGTCCCGTCGCCTCGTAATACGCCGCGGCAGCTTCGATCCAGTGCCCGGCGCAGTACAGCTCATGATCTCCCCGACGGGTAAACCGGGCGGCCGGCTCCACGGACTGAAAGTAGCTGTTGAAATAGCCGTCCGCGCATTGGTGCGCTTCGATGCAGTCGATCACATCCTCGACCTGCCGCATGAGCGTTTCGTCCGGATGCTTTTTCAGCACATACGCCGCGGACTCCGTCCACTTCGCGACGTCGGAGTCCCAGAAGATATGCGGACGGTCCGGCTGTCCTTCGCGCCAGTCGCAGTGAAGCGCGGCGAAGCGTCCGGTCTTTTCAAACTGCGCGCGCACGCAGCCGAGCGTCACGTCGCGGTTGCGCGACTGCACCGCCTGCCAGAAGCCGCCGTCGATCTCTACATCGGAATACGGAATATATGTCATGCCGGTTTTTCTCCTTCCTGCTGCAGCCATGCGTCCAGAGCCGCGTAAATCGCCGCGGCGCAGTCGCGGTAATCCTCCTGGGAGCCGCCGAACGGATCGGGGATCCCGTCGCCCAGCACACGCACCTTCTCCGGCGACAGATACTGCCGCAGCACGTTGGCGTGCGTCCTCGTCATGCCGACGAACAGATCGCCCTCGCGCAGCAGATACTCCGTCAGCGGACGGGACCGGTGCGCGCTGATGTCCGCGCCGTAAGCCGCGGCCGCCGAGACGGCATAGGGCGTCGCCGGCATCCCTGTGTATGCCGCCGTCCCGCAGCTCGTGCAGGTCACGTCACGGACGCCGTACTTTTCCGCCAGTACCCGGAACATCCCCTCCGCCATCGGACTGCGGCAGGTGTTGCCCGTGCAGACGAATACGATCGTTTTCATTCCGTCACCCCCCGTTCCCTGTCGGATAGAATATACGTGTTATAACCTTCGTACCGATAGCTTGCGTCTATACCTTTCATGAACACGAGCCTGTCGCCCGTCTGATCGGTCAATGCGTTTTTCAGCAGCGTTTTGATCTCTACGTCGCGGATCGGACTGCGCTCCATGGCAAGCAGATAATCTTCTTTATCTACCCGGCTCCAATCTACGACTTGGCCTAACTCTTTTTTCAGAATACAGTCAAGCCATATCCGCATACAGCGACCGTTCCCCTCTCGGAACGGATGCGCAACATTCATTTCCACATACTTTTCGATGATCTCGTCGAAAGTAGACTGCGGCATCCGGTCGATGCTTTGCAGCGCCGCTTCCAGATACATGACCGGTGCAAAACGAAAACTGCCTTTTGCGATATTGACGGCGCGCAGTTTTCCCGCAAAGTCATACAGATCGCCGAACAAAAAGCCGTGGATCTTTTGCAGCCCCGAAAAAACGCCGACCTCAAAAGAATCCAGCATTCCCGTCTCAAAAAGCTCCATCGCTCTTGCTTTGCCGACCTTCTCTTCTGCGCGTGCCAGCTCGGCAGCGTCGGTTATGTGCAGTTTGTTTTCAAGCATCCTTTTTCATCTCCTCTCAAAGAGATCCCGCGCGGATACGGTATATTGGAATTATACCACATCCGCGCAGAAAATTCTACCGTGTTCCGCTATATTTTTTCACCGTTCTGTGCGGGGCCGTTTTATGCGTTGCGTTTGCGCGCAGGGCAGCGCGGAAGATTCATTGACACACCGTACGATGTAGTGTACAATGAACGCATGACGACCGTTGAAAGGAGAACGCCATGCAAAAGCTGCTCAGGATCCATCCGGATGCGCTGTATGATTCGGAGTATATGGACTGCATATTGGAGACGGACGATTACAAATCGCCCGAACTTGCCTTCAAGGGAGAATACAGACACGAAAAAGGCGTGACCGTCATAACAAAGGCGGGGCGCGAGATCATCCTCGAAAACTGCTTCGGGAACGCGCTTCGGCTGCGGATCACACAGCCGGGCGTATGCGTAGAAAAAACCGTGACCGAACGGCTTGGCCTGATCCGCACGGATTGGGACGCCGCAGCGTACGATTACAAGCTCGAGGACGGCGTGATCCGGTTCTCGAACGCGAATCTGACGCTCGTATTTGACATGAATACAAACGAGTTTTCTTTCCGTACAGCCGAGGGCAAAACGCTGCTCAAAACCAAAAACGGCGGCGCAAGGTTTTCCGAAAAGGCGGCCGACTATTCCGGTATGCGAAGCTACACCGAGTTCGAGCGTATCGGCGGCGAGAGGTATTCCGGTTTCGGCGCGCGGATCTTCAAGGTGGATCGAACGGGAGAGTCTGCGGACATCTTCGCGGAAAAGGGCGGCACACGCGTCGGAGACTACGGCGGCTTCCCGATCCCCTATTTCATCAGTTCGGCGGGATACGGCCTGTTCTTCAACAATCCGTGGCCGCACGTCTATTTCGATATGGCGAAGACGGATGAGAACGAGTGGTTTCTCCACGCCCCCGGCGGGGATTACGATCTGTTCGTATTCTGCGGCAGCACGTCGGAGATCACGAAGAGTTACGCGCGGATCGTGGGCACCAACCAGTTTCCGAAGAAGTGGCTCATGGGGTACTGGTGCAGCAGCCTGAGCTTTGAGCGTGCGCAGGGCGCCCTGGACGACACGCAGCGTATGCGGCACGAGGGCTATCCCTTCGACGCCATCGTGATCGACGGCCCCTGGCGCGGCGGCGTAAACTTTATCCGGGAGTATACCGGCGGCTGGGGCTACCCCTCGGACGACTACAACTGGCATCCCGATTTCGGCGACGGCGTCGGCATGATAAAAAAGCTGGCGGAGGACAACATCAAAACCGTTCTGCACATCAACTCCTGTGCGTTCAAGCCGTCCACAGCCGTGCCCGCGATCGCGCAGGGACTGCTTCGCCAGGACAAGAACGAAACGGTCCCCGACGTCGCGACACAGCGCGGCATAGACTTTTACAAAACCTTCCTGACGCCCAGGATCAGGGACGGCGTTACCCAGTGGTGGACAGACCATTCCGACCGCGTCAGCGGCGAGGTCCTGCCGGGCGTCCCGTCGAGGAACCTTTTCGGACCCTTGTGGAACAGGGTGATCTCCGACGTCATGGCGGAAAACGGCATAGAGGGCCATATGTCGCTGTCCAGAGGCGGCGGCATCGGAAGCCAGCGGTATGCGCTCCCGTGGGCGGGAGATACGCAGTTCGGCATCCGCAGGTTTAAAGAAGACGTCTGGTATATCATCAATGCCGGCATGGCAGGCTTTACGCTGTGCGGCTATGATCTGGGCGGATTCATGCGCGGCAGTGTGGAAACGCCGCCGGACGAAATGCAGTTCGACGTCGACAACATCGCCAGACGCTTCTGCCAGAGCATCATATTCTGCCCGATGCCCAGAATGCATAACGGGCAGAATTCCAGCGCGAAATGGCCGTGGAACTGCCCGCCGGAAACGAGAGAGCTGTACCGCGACTGTCTGCGGTACAGATACAGATTCATCCCGACGGTTTATTCCTATGCCATCCATGGCGCCGAAACCGGCGAGCCTATTCTCCGTCCCATGTTCTACAACAACATGGACAAGGCGGAGCTGTATGCCATAGACGACCAGTTCTATCTGGGCGACCACATTCTTGTCGCGCCCGTGACCGAAGCCGGCGCGGAGAAACGGGAAGTGTATCTGCCGGAGGGGACGTGGGTCAACATGTGGACAAAGGAACGCTCAGGCGGCCGACAGACCGTCGTGTGCGACGCGCCCATGTTCAAAAAGGAGGGCCTGCCGATGTTCATAAAGGTCGGCGGCGGCGCGGCCTATCAGCCGGACTGCATGAGCCTGAATGACCGCATCCCGGAGGAGCTGCGCGTGGAGCTTTACGCGGATACACAGGCGGAGCTTCTGCTGCGCGAAAGCGAAACGGTGACCAACAGATTCGCCTGCAAACGGAACGGCGGCGTTTTTGAAGTGTATGCCGAAAACAACAGCGGCGTCGACCGCAGGTATACGGTCGTCGTCTATGCCGACGGAACGGAAGCAACAACGGCGTTCACGATCCGTGCAGGCTCTGTCAGGAATACGGAAACCGCAAACTGCCGTTGAGCGAACGGCGATTGGAACAGACAAGCCGTCCATATAATGTTGTTTTTTACAAAAACACGGTTAAAAATGACAAGGGGCATGACGATCGGCGAAGATGTGCTAAGATCTTGCCGTACCGATCGGGAGAGGTCGGGCGAAAGAATCTTTTGGAAAAGAGGAAAAAACATGAAAAGAATCTTAGCCGCTGTTTTTGTTATCTGTATGATGCTGGCGATACGCGTTCCGGCGTTTGCGGACGGCAGAGGCCCTGCGTTCACGAGCTACGACGTGGTTTGCAGCAAAGCAACGACGTATTATGTCAGAGACTGGGACAATGACGGCGCATGGAAGAAGGGCGGAACGGTCCCGGCGGGCGCCTCGCTCACGGTGCGGTATGAGTATGAGCAGGACGGCGTGATGTACGGCGTCGTGCAGCTGACAGAGGATGAATGGGCCTATTTCCGCCTGTCGGATCTGGACGTCAAGGACGACGCGTATCTGCCGTCGAACGACGAGAAGCTGCCGGAGCCCCGGACGGTGCGCGTGATCGCAAAGAGCGGCGTGCCGATGTATGCCGGTCCAAACAAAAAGTTTTCCAAAACGATGACCATTCCGCGCGGCGCCAAGCTGACATACAGTTACGGCAACGACAGCTCGGACTACTTCCGTTCGTGGGCCTACGTGACGTACCTCGGCCGCAGCGGATGGATCTACGTTTATGCGACGGACATGGAGAACGGCGTCGCCGAAGTGCCGCCCGCGGACGAAAAAGCCGAGATCTGGGTGATGGACGACGGCGTCAAAATGTTTGACGGGACGTCTTTCGGAAACATCGAAGACGAGTTTTCGGACGAATGGGGCAAGGAATTGAAAAAAGAGCGCCATGCGCCGGCGGACCGTGTCGTCGGAACGCTGGAAAAAGGAAAGCGGTATACGTATCGGTATTTTCATGAATACGACCTCGGCACATGGTACTACGTTGTTGCCGGACTGCGTTCCGGCTGGGTGTTCCAGAAAGATTATGACAGCCGCGTCGCGTCACCGGAAATCTACGGGAACGGAGGGTATTTTTCGTTTAAAACGATCCGGCTGAAACTGCGCGAAACGCCGGATGAAAAATCGGACAGCGTATCGGTCACGATCGAGAAGAATACCGCTTTAAATCCGGAATTTGTTTTCCACTCCAACGATGAGATATATTATTACGAAACGATCGGCGGCCGGAGCGGATGGTATACCCACGAAGAGATCGGCACGTCGACTGCCAGAACGATCAGTCCGTATTACTACGAAGAAAGCGGATTGGGCGCAGGCAATGAAAGGGATGAGGCTGCGCCGATCTACGACGACATCCTGAAAAAAGGAAAGCCGATCGGCCATGTCCCGGCAGGTAGTTATTTCGATACGCTGTATGTCGGCGATTACCGCAGGACCGTCGACGACGTGACCGAATGGACGATGTTCTATTATGTACAGTACGACGGCGTGTCCGGATGGGTGGATGTGGACGACATTCGCCGGCCCTATGAGGAGGAAGAAGCGGAAGAGGAAGAAGATCTGCTCGAGGAAGACGTATCGGAGGAAGAAACGGACGTCTGGGAAGACGAGACGTTTGAAGACGAGGCGCTCGACGACGAGTACGAATTCGAGGACGAAGCGTATGAGCCGGAACCGTACGTTTCGGACGCTCTGCCGTCCGGCGGGCTGAGTCCGATCCAGATCGTCCTGTGCAGCATCGGCGGCGCGGCGGCGCTTGCGCTGACGGCCGCGGTCACGCTGCTGCTCATCCGCCGCAGACGTGAAGCCAAGATCGCGAAAGATACAGAGGACATTACAAGATCGGAATAAGGGAAGGATCGCGATGCAGCAACAAAAGAAAGCGTCTGTTTTGGGAGATTCCGTCAGCACCTATGAGGGCTGCAATCCGCAGGGCTATTCGGTGTTTTATCATGCGTTTGAGATCGAGCAGAACGGACTGACGCTCTGGCAGGATATGTGGTGGGCGCGCGTCATGAACTGGCTGAACGCGCGGCCGCTCGTCATCGACGCGTATTCCGGAAGCCGCGCTGCCGGAACGGGTTTCCCGGCGGCGAGCTGCGAGGCGAGGTTGACGAATCTGGGCCGGGACAGCGAGACGCCGGACGTCATCCTTGTTTATATCGGCATGAACGACTTCGGGTACGGCGTCCCGCTGCGCCGCCGTCACAGATTCGGGCCGGAGGACATGACCGTTTTTGCGGATGCGTACGCGCATTTGCTCCGGCAGCTTCGCCGGCTCTATCCGAAAGCGTGGATCCTGTGCGGCACGCTGATGCGCACGCGTCTTCGCGGCGAGCCGGAATGGAAAACGCCCGAAAGGATGGCGGGCGACACGCTGGACGCGTTCAACGAAGTCATCCGCGAATGCTGTCGGGAAGCGTCCTGCGTTCTTGCGGATCTGGCGCAGACCGGTATGCGGTATGAGACGCTGGACGGCGCCCACCCGACGGCAGACGGACACAAAACACTCGCGGACACATGGATATCCTGTCTGATGCAGCAGGATCTTCCCCGCGCCATGAAACGGCGCGACTTGCAGGAACTGTCATTGTGAACGGCAAAAATTTTTATTTGCAATACGGGAAACGGTGTGCTATAATAATCCCTGCATTCGGATCGAAAGAAAGGATATGATGTAATGTCTGAATTTGTTTTTTCCGATATTCCCCGCGCGCTCCTGCCGATGCTCTTCGGCTGGCTGAGCGCCCAAGTCCCGAAATATGTCGCGTCCCGCATCCGCAAAAACCCGGTGAGCTTTTTCTGCAGCGGCGGTATGCCCAGCACGCACAGCGCGTCCACGTTCGCGCTGGTGACGCACATCGCGATTATGGAGAATTTCCGCGGCAGCACATTCGCGCTCGCGCTGGTCTTCGGCATCGTGACGGTCTTTGACGCGTGCAACGTGCGGCTTCTGTGCGGCCAGGTCGCGGAAAAGACGAACGTCCTGCTCGACAAGGTCTATGCGGATAACGACGCCGAAAAGCCGGAGAAGCTGAAGGTCATCAAGGGCCACACGCTTCCGGAGGTCCTGGTCGGCGTGGCGATCGGTATCGTCGTCGGTATCGTATATACGCTGGTCGAACGGCAGATTTTTGCGTAATCAGAATTATAATCCAAAATCTCCAAATCGAACAACTTTTTAAAAAAAACTCTTGCATTTTTCAGAACGGTATGCTATACTGTGGATGTAGGGAGATGCTCTCTGCAAATCAATAGATGAGGAGAATGTCTTATGGATAAGATTCTTGAGTTCGTTCAGAAGCTTCTTGCTTATCTGCGGGAAGGCAAGGCCGCGGACATCATCAACATGATTCGTGACTTTTTAAAGATCTGATCCCTGCACTCCTACGGCTCTCATGGATATGGGAGCCGTATTTTTTATGTTGATACGGAGGAAATATGGAACTGTTTGAAAAAACGCTGAAGCAGGAATACAAATATGAAGGGCGCATCCTGAATCTGCGCGTGGATGAGGCCGAACTGCCGAGCGGCCGGACCTGCGTGCGCGAGGTGGTCGAACATAACGGCGGCGTGACGGTTGCCGCGCTGACGAACGACAACGAGCTGCTGTTTGTGCGGCAGTTCCGGTATCCGTACGGCGAGGTCGTTCTGGAGCTGCCCGCCGGCAAGCTGGAAAAGGGCGAGGACCCGTTCCGCGCAGGCATCCGGGAGCTGCGCGAGGAGACGGGCGCGGTCGCGGAGAAATACGTCGATCTGGGCGTATTTTATCCGTCCCCCGGCTATACGTCCGAAACGATCCACCTGTACGGCGCGACCGGTCTATCGTTCAAGGAACAGCAGCTGGACGAGGACGAATTCCTCAACGTGGAAAAGATCCCGCTGTCGACCGCGGTGGAGATGGTGCTCAACAACGAGATCCCGGACGGCAAGACACAGGCAGCCGTTCTGAAGATGGCGATGCGTCAGTGGTACGAGGAGGAAACGAAATGAGCATTGTGCTCGCGTCTGCCTCGCCGCGGCGCAGAGAGCTGCTGCAAACGGCGGGCGTGGAATTCACCGTCTGCGTATCGGACGCCGAGGAACGCATCCCGCCGGGCACGCCGCCGCACGAAGCGGTGATGCTTCTGGCGAAGCAAAAGGCGCTGGCCGTGGCCAAGGACCGTCCGAACGATCTGGTGATCGGCGCGGATACGGTCGTGGTGTACGACGGCGCGATCCTCGGCAAGCCTGCCGACGAAGCCGACGCCGCGCGGATGTTGCGGATGCTTTCGGGCAGAACGCACACCGTCTATACGGGCGTTTGTCTGGTATCCGCGGGCAGCGCGGAAACGTTTTTTGAGCAGACGCAGGTGACGTTTTATCCGCTGACGGACGACGAGATCGCGGCATATATCGCCACGGGCGAACCGATGGACAAGGCCGGCGCGTACGGCATCCAGGGACGCGGCTGCACGCTGGTGCGCGGGATCTGCGGCGACTATTTTAACGTCGTCGGCCTGCCTGTCGCCGCGCTGTGCAGACGGCTGAAACAATAAAAAGATTCGCCCTCCGGGCACGCTGAACGTGCGGTCCGGAGGGCGTCGGTGTTTTTGTGCAGACTTCTTCGGAAGTCTTATTTTTTCTTTTTCATTGTCGGCAGCAGAACGCAGAGCACGATCAGCACGACGGCGCCGATCAGGATAAAGACAGGCAGTTTGGAACGCGCGCCGCTGCCGGTCACGGGGACCGCGTCTGCCGCAAGCGTCTGGATCAGGATCGCGCCGACGCTCAGGATCATCAGCGCCGCAAGAACGATCGCCACGATACGGACGACCAAAGCACGTTTGTTTTTCATATTACAAGCCCTCCCGAATTATTCCAGATGCATGATCTTCCGCATGTCTGCGCCGATCGCTTCACCGAGCTTTTCAGCCTGATCGGCGTCGGCGGCGACGGAAGTGATATAGACCTTGATCTTCGGCTCGGTGCCGGACGGACGGACGATCACGCCGCTGCCGCCGGGCAGCATATACCGCAGCACGTTCGAGCGCGGCAGGTCGATCGGCGTGACGGCGCCGGTCGCGGTATCGACCGTTTCACGGGACAGATAATCCGAAACGGCGGTCACCGACAGCCCCGCGATCTGCTTCGGCGCCGCAGCGCGCAGATCCTGCATGAGCGAGAGCATCTTTTCCATGCCGCTTGCGCCCTCGAACGCGAAGTTCAGCAGGCTGTTGCGGTACATGCCGTGTTCGCGGTACAGCGCCTGCATTTTTTCGATCAGCGTCATGCCCTGCGTCTTGTAGTACGCCGCCATCTCGGTGATCAGCATCGACGCGACGACCGCGTCCTTGTCGCGTGCGTGCGTGCCGGCAAGGTAGCCGTAGCTTTCCTCCATGCCGACGAGGAAACGGTCGGCCTCGCCTGCGGCTTCGAGCTTGGTGATCAGCTCGCCGATATACTTGAATCCGGTCAGCAGACTGCGCGTTTCGGCGCCGTATTTCTGCGCGACCTTCGCGACCAGCTCCGTCGTCACGAACGATTTGATCACGACCGGGTCCTTCGGCAGCGTGCCGTTCGCTTTGCGGCAGGAGAGGATATACTCCGTCAGCAGTACGCCGACCTCGTTGCCGCTCATGAGCTTGTACTCGCCGCCGTCCAGCACGGCGATCCCCACGCGATCGCAGTCGGGATCGGTCGCCAGCAGCAGATCGGCGCCCTGTTTTCCGGCCAGCGCCAGCGCGCAGTTGAACGCTTCGCGGATCTCCGGATTCGGGAAGGGACAGGTCGGGAAATTGCCGTCCGGGTATTCCTGCTCCGGCACGACGGCGACGTCCGTCTGGCCTATACGCCGCAGGATCTCGCGCACCGGTTTGTTGCCGGTGCCGTTGAGCGGCGTATAGACGACGCGCAGCTTCGCGTCCGCGCACACGCCGGGATTGATCTGCTGCGTGAGCACGCGCGCGTAGAACTTCTCCACGACGTCCGCGCCGATATAGCCGATCATGCCGCTCTTCAGTCCCTCGTCGAAGGGCATCGTCCTGACGCCCTCGAACATGTCGGTCTTCCGAATGAACGCGTAGGTCGCGGCGGCGGCCTCGTCGGTCATCTGATAGCCGTTGGGATCATAGCATTTGTAGCCGTTGTATTTGGCGGGATTGTGGCTGGCGGTGATGATGATGCCGGAGCTGCACGAAAGCTCGCGCACGGCAAAGGACAGCATCGGCGTGGGGACCAGCTCCGGATAGATATACACGCGAATGCCGTTGGCCGCCAGAACGCCGGCCGCGCCGCGCGCAAATTCTTCGGAGCCGTTGCGCGAATCGTATGCGATCGCCACGCTCGGCTCGTCGAACGCCGAATGCAGATAGTCGGCAAGTCCCTGCGTAGCCTGATTGACGGTGTAGACGTTCATACGGTTGGTGCCCGCGCCGATCACGCCGCGAAGCCCCGCCGTACCGAATTCCAGATTCCGGTAAAACCGGTCGAGGATCTCCTCGTCGTTTCCGGCGACGGCGCGCAGCTCATTCTGCACGGCGGCGTTATCCTCCGTTTTCTCCAGCCAAAGCCGGTACAGCTTCTGTACGTCTTGCAAAAGAAACACTTCCCCTCTTTATGATTGCGATGATTTTCGGTTCGGTATCGTGATCGCGCTGAGCGCCGCGAGCATCGGAACGGCGTAATGCGCGTCCGCGAGGATCGGCAGCAGCAGAGCGCAAAGGAACAGCAGGATGCTGCGCTTGCCGGAAGAAAAGGCTTTTCTTATCGCGCCCCAGTCCACGTGCTGCCATGCGGTCACGATCAGGATGACCGCGAGCGCGTGCACGGGCATACGCGAAAGCCCCGGCAGGAAATACAGCGCGGCGGCAAGGACCGCGCAGACGAGCGCGCCGCAGCGGCTGCGTCTGCCGTCGTCCGCGGTACAGGGCACGCCGCCGAAAAAGCCGACGGAAAGCTGCGCCGCCGACAGCGCGCGCGACCGGTCGTCCGGCAGGGACGGCGCCGTCAGAAGCGCCAGAGAAAGCGCGGAGCAAAGGACCAGCGGAACGGCCGCGGGCGTAAACGCGCCGCGCAGGAACAGACGATCGGATAGTGTGAACAGCTCTGGCCGGCCGATCTCGTTGATCGGCGAATGCGCCGCGTCCGGCACCAGCAGAAGATGCAGCGGCAGCACGATCAGCAGCACGACGAACGCCGACGATATTTTTTTATGCAGCGTTTTAAATTTGCGCGGATAGGTGATCAGCAGCACCAACGCGATCGTCCCGTACAGCACGCCGCGCCAGTTCGGGTGAAAGCCCAGAGAAACATAATCCGCCAGAATGTCGCGCACCGTCCCGCCGACGGCGCCGATGCCGAAATAGTTCGTGGTCTCCAGCGCTGTGACGGCGAAGGCGGCCGCGGGGAAAAAGCCGGCGCGCAGCGCCGGGTCCGAAAGTCTTTGCCGTGCGGCGGCGGGCAGAAGCGACAGAAAAAACGTGAAGACGCCGCCCAAAAGCACCGCCGCGCCCGCGCCTGCCGCGCCGAAGCGGAAGGCCAGAAGATAGACCGGCAGCAGCGTCAGATACGTCGGAAAAAACGCGCCGCCGAACACGACGCCGAATACGCCGCAGACCACGGCCGTCACAAAACCGCCCGTCAGGCCGAAGCCGGAGCAGACGCCTGCGGCGAGAGAAAACGGGAACAGCCGCATCCCGTCCCAAACGCCCTGCAAAACGTCCTGTTTCAATCGTGTCGTCAAGACGTGACCTCTTTTCCTTTGGTTTCGTATTGCGCGAGCACGTCCCGCGCCTGTTTTGCGAGCGCGTCGCGCGTGGACTGCGGCCGAAGCACCTGCATATCTTTTCCGAAGCCCATGACCCACGACAGGAACGTGGGACTTTCAAAGACGCGGACCGTGACGTTGAAGCCGTCGCCGTCCTCGATGAGGATGCTCTCTTTGCCGAAGCGGTCGATGATCACGCCCGCCAGCTCGCGCTTGCAGTGCAGCGTGACGTTCTTTTCCTCACCGCCGTACATGCCGAAGATCTTTTTGGAATAGATCGCCGTATCAAACCGGTCGAACACGTCGCCGCCCATACGCGGCGTATCGAGCAGACGGATGCGCGTCATTTTATCCACGCGGTAATGCTTGATCTTCTGCGCCTGCTCGTCATAGGCGACCAGATAATAGTTTTCGTCGTCCCACGTCAGCGCCCAGGGGCTGACGACGTATTCCGCGCCGTCGTGCCGTTGGATCTGTTCGCCGTGTATACCCCAGGAAAAATAGCGGAACCCGATCTGCACGTTCCGGGAGATCGCTGCGTGCAGGAAATCGACGTTGTAATAGATGCTTTCGTTCATGGTCTTGATGCGGTTCTGCACGAACACCTGCCGCTGCAGCTGCGTCGCCTCATGGCGGCTGGCAAGACCTTCGATCTTGCGGATCAGCTCCAGGCTTTTTTTCGACGTGATGAACTTGGAGGACTGCACCGCGTCCACCAGGAGCTTCAGCTCCGGCAGAGAAAAATCCCGCTCGGCGATATAATAGCCGACGGTGCGTGTGGGCGTCGTTTCGATATCGACGCCGAAGGCGCGCAGCGCTTCGAGATCGTCATAGATGCTCTTGCGCTCGGCGCAGATCCCATACCCCTGCAGCATTTCCAGCAGCTGTGCCATCGTCAGCGCGTGATCCTCGTCCGTGTTTTCCGTCAGGATCTTCAGCAGATACAGCAGCTTCAGCTTTTGGTTTTGTTGTCTTGCCATTTCCGATCCTCTCCTTTGTCCGCACAGCCGCGGTCAGTCCTGCAGCTCGGCGTCATAAAAAACGCATTTGAGCAGATAGCGGTACGGCATGAGCACGGAGATGAAGAGCGGATAGAAAATGTCCAGCGCCTTTTGCACGGCGGCGGGGACCGGGGAAACCGAAAAGCCTGCGCTCACGGAAACGGCCGTGATGGCCAGCTCGATCAAAAAGTAAAACAGCAGATACCGGATATTGTACACAAGATACCGGCCGGCGTGTCCTTTGCTGGCACGAAAAGACGCGCCGACGCAGGAAAAGACGCCGTTGGAACGGCCTGTGATGTATGTGTTCATAAAGAAGTCCATCCGCAGGAACAGCCAGACGCCCAGCGGAGACAGCACGACCGAAACAAGACAGAACACGATGAGCAGCAGCGTCAGAAACGACGCGACGAACAGCTTGAGGATGTCCACGGCGGCAAAGGGCGCCGCCTTATCCCTGTCTTTATACCAGAACCGGATCAGCACGACGGACAGCGCGGTCTGCAGTATCATGCGGATCACCGCCAGACAGACATCCGCAAACTTCAGATCCGCTTCCTGCAAAACGTCGGAGAGCAGCTGCTCGCCCACCGTCAGCAGTAGCGTCGCGCCGATCATGCCGAGGATCAGCCACGGCCGCGATTTGATGAACGCGCGAATATCGGCAACTGCGTGAATTTTCATGAAACGAACCCTTTCCGAAAAAGTATCACCATATATTGTACCTTTTTTTCTGAAAAAGTGCAAGCGTTTCCGCGAAGTTTTTTCGGAAAGCAAAAACCGTCGACAGATCGTTTTTCTTGTCGAAACCACTTGCACGAGCAGAGAAAATGTGGTAAAATATACAGGATATAAAAACGGAAGGGGAAATTCACATGAATACCGTGCGAAAACTCCTGTGCGCATGTCTGTCCGCGATCCTTGCGGTGGCGAGTCTGGTCTGTCTGACCGTGCCTGCCGCCGCCGTGACGACGATCTCCACCATCCGCATCGACGGCATCGAGGCCCCGAAGATCGGCGAGCATCCGTCCGCGACCAATCTGGCCGTGCCGAAGGACGTCCATTACGAATGGACCAAGGTCATGCAGTCCACGATCAATACATTCAATAACGGCTTTTCGGCCAAATTGTGGTATGACGAGACCGAGCGGACGTGGCTCAAGCGCGCAGATAAATTCCAGCCGAACACAAACTATCTGCTGACGCTTGAGATCATACCGTACGGCGAATACGAGTTTGCGGACCCGTCGGAGCTGACGCTCAACGCCGGCGATTTGACAGACCGTATCGCCGACGTGCGGTTTTTCCGGACGGCCTTTGCGGACGGAAGAATCGCGGTCGAGATCCGTTTCAAGCCTATCGTTGTGTCCAATGTGATCAACACTCTTGCCGTGACGGGCGTGCCGACGCCTTTCGTCGGTTTGCCGCTGTCGCTCGACAGTCTGGACGTGTCCGAAGGGTTCAAGATCTTCGGACAGACGCTGCAGTCCGACGCCAGCGGCAAGTGGGCGCCTTTCAGCGGCACGGTGCGCACGGACGTGCATTACCGGCTGATTTTGCAGCTGATGCCGAAACAAAACTATTACTTTATGGAAAAGCTCACCGTCACGGTCAACGGCAAGACGACGGACGCCGCGGGCAATCCGATCACCGCGACCAAAACCGGCGGCGTGTATGAGATCGTCTACGACCTCGGGACGCCCATCGACTTGCAGGTCCGGCCCTCCGCGACGGTAGATTACCGCTCGAGAGTCACCGTCATCGCGACGGCGTCCGGTCTGCCGAGCGGCTGCCTGCTTGCGATGTATGACGGCGCGACCATGCTCGCCAGAGGCAGCGCGACATACCTGAGCTGCTACGTCGGCGAGATGGAGGAAGGCAGAAAGTTCACCGTCTGCGTGGTGGATCAGAACGACGTTATTCAAAAGGACGGTACCGGCGAGCGGATCGAACGCACGGTCGCGATCACCGTCAAGAACGGATTCTTCGCAAAAGTCAGGGCGTTCTTCCGCGGCATGTTCGGGCTGCTGCCCTCCGTGGAGATCAAGCCGTGAATCCCCTTTTGTTCGGAAAAAGCATAACAGAAAAACACACAGAGCTTCTCTTTCGGAGAGGCTCTGTTGATTTCATACGGCGCCTTTTTCGCAATACTCTTTTCCTTTTCGCTTTCATTCGGAAAGCGTGGAGAAAAAAGCGGGATTTCTCTTGAAAAGTCTTCGTAAATCATATATACTGTTACGCGAACAGGAGGTAGGTTTTTATGGAGCAAAAAAGCGATCTTTCCCGACTGGAGCTGGTGCTCGCGCAGTACCGCGACATTCCGGGAAGTCTGATCACCGTGCTGCAAAAAGCGCAGGCGGTCTACGGCTATCTGCCGGAGGATGTTTTGGAATACATCGCGCAGTCGTTGAACATTCCGGCGGCGCGTGTGTACGGCGTGGCGACATTTTATACGCAGTTTCGCTTTCAGCCGGTCGGCAAATATTTCATCGAGCTGTGCAAGGGTACGGCGTGCCACGTCAACGGCGCGGACACGATCGCGCGCACGATCCGGGAGGATCTGGGGATCGGCGACGGCGAGACGACCGAGGACGGCCTGTTTTCGCTCAAATACGTGGCGTGTCTGGGATGCTGTTCGCTCTCGCCCGTCATGATGATCAACGGCGAAACGTACGGCTCTCTGACGAGCGCAAAGGTGCGCGACATCTTGTCGCAGAAACGAAAGGAGGCCGGCGCGGATGTTTAAGATCATGGTCGGCCAGGGCTCCTGCGGCATTTCCGCCGGAGCGGGCAAGGTATATGAGGCGCTGCAAAACGCGATCGCGGAGAAACACGTCGACGCGCGCGTCAGCGTAACGGGCTGTATCGGCATGTGCTTTTTGGAGCCGATCGTCGATATTTACGAGGATGAAAAGCTGACGCGTCTTGTGTGCGTGCAGCCGCAGGACGCCGCCGCGATCGGCGAATTCCTGCAAACGGGCGACGAGCGCGCCGTCGCGCGGCTGAAGATCGCCGACGAAGACAGCGCGTTTCTCGAAAAGCAGACGCGCATCGCGCTGCGCAACTGCGGTCTGATCGATCCGGAAAGTCTTGAGGACGCCGTGGCGCATAAGGGGTATGCCGCGCTGCGGGAGGCTGTCACGAACAGGACGCCCGAACAGGTCATCGAGGAGATCAAGATTTCCGGTCTTGCCGGACGCGGCGGCGCCGGCTTTCCGACGTGGTTCAAATGGAACGCGGCGCGGCAGAGCGAAGGCAGCCCGAAGTATCTGATCTGCAACGCCGACGAGGGCGATCCCGGCGCGTTCATGGACAGAGCCGTCATCGAGGGCGATCCGCACGCGCTGATCGAAGGGATGCTCATCGGCGCGTACGCCATCGGCGCCCAGGAGGCGATCGTCTACGTCCGCGCGGAATACCCGCTGGCGATCAAACGTCTCGAAAAAGCCATCGCCGACGCGAAGGCGGCGGGCTATATCGGCGCGCATATTTTCGGCACGGACTTTTCGTGCGATTTCCGCATCAAGGCGGGCGCCGGCGCGTTCGTCTGCGGCGAGGAGACGGCGCTGATCGAATCGCTGGAGGGACAGCGCGGGATGCCGCGCTTAAAGCCGCCGTTCCCGGCGCAGTCCGGCTATTGGCGAAAGCCCTCCAACATCAACAACGTCGAGACGTTCGCCAACGTGGCGTGGATATTGCAGAACGGCGGCGCGGCGTTTGCCGCCATGGGCACCGAAGACAGCAAGGGCACGAAGGTGTTCGCGCTGACCGGCAAGATAAAGCGCGGCGGTCTGGTGGAGATCCCGATGGGCAAGACGCTGCGCGACGTGGTGTTCGACGTCGGCGGCGGTATGCGCGGCGAAAAGAACTTCAAGGGCGTGCAGCTGGGCGGACCGTCCGGCGGATGCGTGCCGGCTGCGCTGATCGACACGGTCATCGACTATAAAAAACTTTCCGCCACCGGCGCGATCATGGGCTCCGGCGGCATGGTCATCATGGACGAGAGCACCTGCATGGTGCAGATGGCAAAATTCTTCCTCGAATTCACAACGAAAGAATCCTGCGGCAAATGCGTTGCGTGCCGCATCGGCACGAAGCGGTTGTCCGAGATATTGACGCGTATCTGCGGCGGCGAGGGCCGGGAAGGCGACATCGAGCTGCTGGAGGAGCTGTGCGCGCGCATCAAAGAAAACGCGCTGTGCGGTCTCGGACAGACGGCGCCCAATCCCGTGCTGACGACCATTCGCTACTTCCGCGACGAATACGAGGCGCACATCCGCGAGAAGCGCTGCCCGGCGGGAGAATGCGCGGCGCTGGTGAAATACGCCATTGATCCCGACAAGTGCCGCGGCTGTTCGCTGTGCAGCCGCAAATGTCCGGTCGGCGCGATCTCCGGCGAGGCGCGCATGCCGTTTGTGATCGACGATACGGCCTGCATACGCTGCGGCCAGTGCGCCGAGGTCTGCCGCTTCGGCGCGGTGCAGAAAGGTTAAGGGGTGACGAAGATGATCTTACTGAACGGAAAAGAAGTTGCTTTTGTCCCCGGCCAGACGATCCTGGAACTGGCGCAGGCGCATGGTATAGACGTTCCCACGCTCTGCCACGACGAACGCATCGAGCCGTACGGCGCGTGCGGACTGTGCGTGTGCGAGGTCAAAATGGGACAGGCGTCGGCAAAGCTGATGCGTGCCTGCGCGACAAAGATCGCGGACGGCATGGTGATCGAAACGCATTCCGAGCGCGCCTCGCGTTCGCGCAGATTCGTGCTGGATATGCTTTTGAGCGACCACACGGGCGACTGTGTCGCGCCGTGCTCGCTCGCGTGTCCCGGCGGGACGGACTGCCAGAAGTACGCGGCGCTGATCGCGCGCGGCGAGTATCACAAAGCGGCCAAAACGATGAAGGACGTCATCCCGATCCCGGCGTCCATCGGGCGGATCTGTCCGCATCCATGCGAGAAAAAATGCCGCCGTGCGCTGGTCGAAGAACCCGTTTCGCTCGCCGCGCTGAAAGCGTTCGGCGCGGACATGGATCTGCAGGACATGCCTTTCGTGCCCGACTGCGCGCCCAATACGGGCAAACGCGTCGCCGTGATCGGCGGCGGACCCGGCGGCCTGACGGCGGCGTATCATCTGCGCCGCAAAGGGCACGAGGTTCATATTTACGATAAAATGCCGAAGCTCGGCGGCATGCTGCGCTACGGCATCCCGGAGTACCGCCTGCCGAAAGCGGTGCTGGATAAAGAGATCGCGCTGATCGCGGATATCGGCGTGCAGATGCATACGAATACGATGCTCGGCAAAGACGTGACGCTCGACGAACTGCGCAAAGAATATGACGCGGTCGTCGCGGCGACCGGCGCATGGGTCAGCAGCAGGATGCGCGTCGCGGGCGAGGATCTCGCCGGCGTATTCGGCGGCATCGACTTTTTGCGTGAAACGGCGCTGGGCGATCCGCCTGCGATCGGCAAAACGGTCGCCGTCTGCGGCGGCGGCAACACGGCGATGGACGCGTGCCGCACGGCGGTGCGCCTCGGCGCGGAAACGGTTTACGTGATCTACCGCCGCACGCGCGACGAAATGCCCGCCGAACAGATCGAGATCGAGGAAGCGATCGAGGAGGGCGTGCAGTTCAAATTCCTGACGAACCCCGACGAGATCTGCGGCGACGGCAAGGTGCAGTCCATCCGCCTGCAGTGTATGGAATTGGGCGAGCCGGACGCGTCCGGACGCAGGAAGCCCGTTCCGATCGAGGGCAAGTTTGAGACGCTGGCGGTCGATTCCGTCATCATGGCGATCGGCCAGAAGACGGACTTTACCGGACTGGAAGCGCTCGAGACGACCGGACGCGGCACGGTGCTGGCCGACGCCGCGACGTTCAAAACAAATCTTGACGGCGTTTTTGCCGTCGGCGACGTGTCGAACAAGGGCGCGGATATCGCCATCGCCGCCGTCGGCGAAGCGAGAAAGGCCGCCGATGTGATCGACGCTTACCTGAACGGCATTGAGATCGCTTACGAAAAACCGTTTGTCTGCGAAAAAGAAGTCACGGCGGCCGACCTTGCCGACCGCGCAAAGCAGGGCAGAGCCGTCATGCCCGTCCTGACGCCCGAGGAACGCAGGCATACGTTCAGGGAGATGGCGCTCGGCTTCGACGAGGAAACGGCGCGCAGGGAAGCGTCGCGCTGCCTCGAGTGCGGCTGTCTCGACTACGCGCAGTGTCGGCTCATTCGTTTTGCGCGCGAGTACAAAGCCGATCCGGCGCCGTACGCCGGCGAAAAGAATACGCGCAAGAAGGACGACAGCCACGCCGTCATCCTGCGCGACGGCAACAAGTGCATCCTGTGCGGCCTGTGCGTGCGCGCGTGCGACCAGCTTGAAAAGCTCTCCGCGATCGGACTTGCCGGACGCGGCTTCACCACGGAGGTCGGCGCGGCGTTCCGCGTGCCGCTGGGCTTGTCAAACTGCAACGGCTGCGGCAAATGCGTCGACGTCTGCCCGACCGGCGCGCTGTATCAAAAGAGCGAAGGCAAGAAAAACGTCGCGGTCGACAGAGGATAAAACGTAACGAAAAAACGAAAGGGGTGACAGAGTATGCGGAGAACGATCGCCGTATTGTTCTGCGCCCTTTTTCTGCTTCCGTGCGCGGTCTGCATCGTCTCTGCCGAACCGGACGCGGCCTATGACTATCCGGCGCCGGAGGTCATGACGATCGACCTGTTCATCCATCCGTCCCACTACTTACAAATGATTTCCACGACGGAGAAAGAAAAGCATCCGGCGGTCGTCCGCATCGTTCAACGCGTCTCTGGTGCTGATGACGATGATCACGGCGCTGATCATCGTCGGCGTGACGAGCAACGTCGTGCTGTCGCTCGGCATGGTCGGCGCGCTGTCGATCGTGCGTTTCCGCTCGGCGATCAAGGAGCCGATCGACATCGTCTTTCTCTTCTGGGCGATCTCCGAGGGTATTCTGTGCGGCGCGGGGCTGATCCCGCTGGCGCTGCTCGGCGCGCCGGTGATCGGCGGACTTTTGCTGCTGTTTTCGCTGCGCAAGGACGTGACGGAGTCGTTTTTGCTGATCGTTCGGTTTGACGATCCGAAAACGGAGAACAAAATCATCGGTATTGTCGAGAAATCCGTCAAGCGCCTTCGGCTGAAATCGACGTCCGTGCTCGGCGAGGAAACGGAACTGATCCTGGAGGTGCGGCTGAACCGGGGCGAGAAATCGTTTATGCAGAAGATTGGCGGGATGCCCGGCGTATCCTATGCGTCGCTTGTCAGCTACAACGGCAACTTTTCGGAATAACGTCTTTCACGATGAGTTCGGCGGTACGGCTCCGATACCATGCGGATCTGTGCCGCCGTTCTTTTTTAAGATATTTTTTCAAAACTTATTGACATTTTCCCCTATTCGCACTATATTTGTATTACTACACTGGAATCAATCTGGGGTCGTATACTGTCCGGCAAAGCGCCGTGTGAAGGGGAGGAGCATAATTGGAAAATAACCGCATCATCGAGCTTCAGAACATCTCGATCGCTTTGGGAGGGGAGCAGATCCTCAAGGATCTGAATCTGTATATCAACGACAAGGAATTCATCACGCTGTTAGGTCCGTCCGGCTGCGGCAAAACGACGACGCTGCGGATCATCGCGGGGTTCCTTGCTCCCGACGCGGGCAAGGTTATTTTCTCAGGCAGGGACGTGACGAACGTCCCTCCCCATAAGCGGCAGGTCAACACGATCTTTCAGCGCTATGCGCTGTTCCCGCATCTGAACGTCTTTGAAAACATCGCGTTCGGTCTGCGCGTACAGAAGCAGAAGGAAGCCGAGATCCGCGAAACGGTCACGCAGATGCTCGCGCTGGTCAACCTCAAGGGCTTTGAAAAACGCAACATCCAGTCGCTGTCCGGCGGGCAGCAGCAGCGAGTGGCGATCGCCCGCGCGCTGGCGGTGAAGCCGCGCGTTCTGCTGCTGGACGAGCCGTTGGGCGCGCTGGATCTGAAGCTGCGCAAGGATATGCAGGTGGAGCTCAAGAACATCCAGCAGCGGCTCGGCATCACGTTTATCTATGTGACGCACGACCAGGAGGAAGCGCTCTCCATGTCCGACACGATCGTCGTCATGGACGGCGGCGTGATCCAGCAGGTCGGCGCGCCAATCGACATTTACAACGAGCCGAAGAACGCGTTCGTCGCGGATTTCATCGGCGAGAGCAATATCCTCGACGGCGTGATGCGCGAGGATCTGGCCGCGGAGTTTGCCGGCCACCGCTTCGAGTGTCTGGACAAGGGCTTCGCGCAGAACGAGCCGGTCGACGTCGTGATCCGTCCCGAGGACGTGGACGTGGTGCCGGTCGAGAAGGGCATGATCTGCGGCGACGTGACGAGCGTCACCTTCAAGGGCGTGCACTTTGAGATCATCGTGGACGTGGACGGCTTCAAGTGGATGATCCAGACCACGGACTACGTCGCGCCCGGCGCGCACATCGGCATCTACATCGAGCCGGACGCGATCCATATCATGAAGAAATCCAAATATTCCGGCCTGTACGGCGATTACAGCACGTTCAGCGACGAAATCGAGATGCTCTCCGACGTGAATTACGAAAAGGAGGGCGACGAGGATGAACCGTAACTCTCTGACGAAACGTCTGGTGACCGCGCCCTACACGTTCTGGATGCTGATCTTCGTCGTGGTACCGATCGCGCTGGTCGTGTACTATGCGCTGACCGACGCGAACGGCCGCTTCACCATGGAGAACATCATGGCCATCGTCGACTACAAAAAGACGTTCGGCGTCTCGGTCGAGCTGGCGCTGATCTCCACGGCGATCTGTCTTCTGCTGGCGTATCCGCTGGCGTATACGATCTCCCGCATGAAGGCGCACCGCCAGAGCACGATGGTGATGCTGGTGATGCTGCCGATGTGGATGAACTTTCTGATCCGCACCTATGCGTGGATGACGATTTTGGAAAATAATGGTCTTATCAACCGTTTTGTGCGGATGCTCGGCGGCGAGGGCTTCCGGATGATCAACACGAACGGCGCGGTCGTTCTGGGCATGGTCTACAACTTCCTGCCGTATATGATCCTGCCGATCTACACGGTGCTGACAAAGATCGAGCAAAGCACGATCGAAGCGGCGCAGGATCTGGGCGCGAACCGTGCGCAGGTATTCCGGCGCATCCTGTTCCCGATGAGCGTGCCGGGCATCATTTCCGGCATCACGATGGTGTTTGTCCCGGCGGTCAGCACATTCGTGATCTCCAAGCTCCTCGGCGGCGGCAAGACGTTCCTGATCGGCGACATCATTGAAAACTACTTCCTCGGCAACACCGGCACCGTCAATTACAATATCGGCGCGTCGCTGTCTTTGGTGCTGATGATCCTGATCCTGCTGTCGATGGCGGTCATGAACCACTTCGACAAGGATGAAACTTCGGGAGGGATGCTGTGATGAAAGTGCTCTCCCGGATCTATAACTTTTTGGTGTTCGGCTTTTTGTACGCGCCGATCCTTGTGATGATCGTCTATTCGTTCAACGCGACGAAAAGCCGCACGCAGTTCGGCGGATTCTCCTTCCGGTGGTATACGGAGCTGTTTCAGGATCAGGTGATCCTCAAGAGCCTGTATATCTCGCTGGCGGTCGCGGCGCTCTCGGCGATCATCGCCACGCTGATCGGCACGCTCGCGAGCGTCGGCATCCACGCCATGCGCGGCGCGAAACGGCGCGCGTATCTTGCGGTCAACAACATCCCTGTGACGAACCCCGACATCGTGACGGCGATCTCCATGATGATCCTGTTCGTGTTTTTCGTCACACGCATGAACGGCATGGAAATGGGCTTCGGCACGCTGCTGATCTCGCACATCACGTTCAACATCCCCTACGTGGTGCTGTCCGTACTGCCGAAGCTGCGGGGCCTCAACGAAAACATTTTCGAGGCTGCGCAGGACCTCGGCTGTCCGCCGGCCAAGTCGTTTCTGAAGGTCGTCGTGCCGCAGATCTCCCAGGGCATCGTGACGGGCTTCATCATGGCGTTCACGCTTTCGCTCGACGATTTCGTCATCAGCTATTTCAATTCCGGCTCCACGGCGCAGACGCTGCCCGTGACGATCTATTCCATGACCAAGCGTCCCTATTCGCCCAAGATCAACGCACTGTCCACGCTGCTGTTCGTGGCGGTGATGATCTTGCTTGTGATCGTGAATCTCCGCAGAAGCGGCGAGAATAAAAAGGAGGCAAACCATTGAAAAAGAGAATTCTTTCGATCGTTCTTGCATTGTGTACCATTTGCGGCGTGCTGTCATTGGCGGGCTGCGGCGGCAGCAGCGGCAGAGTTACGCTGAACGTGTACAACTGGGGCGAATACATCGACCTGTCCGTGATCCCCGAATTTGAGAAGGAAACGGGCGTCAAGGTCAACTATACGACTTATGCCAGCAACGAGGAAATGTATGCCAAGGTTTCCTCCGGCGCCGCGTCGTACGACGTCGTGGTGCCGTCCGATTACATGATCGGAAAGCTCATCGAGGAGGGCTTGCTCGCCGAGCTGGATTTCGCCAACATTCCGAACTATAAGTATATCGGCGAGGAGTACAAGGGCCTTGCGTACGATCCCGAAAACAAATACTCCGTGCCGTATACCTGGGGCACGACGGTCGTCATGTACAACAAGACGATGGTCGATCCGGCGGACGTCGCGGACAAGAGCGTCGATCTGCTGTGGAACGAAAAGTACAAGGATCAGATCCTCACGTTCGACAATCCGCGCGACGCGTTCGCGCTGGCGCTGTCGAAGCTGGGCTATTCGTTCAACTCCGAGAACCCCGACGAGTGGAAGCAGGCCGCCGAGCTGCTGCGGCAGCAGAAGCCGCTGCTGCAGGCGTATGTGATGGATCAGGTCTTTGACAAGATGGAAGCCGGCGAAGCGGCAATCGCCGCGTACTATGCGGGCGACGCGCTCATCATCCAGGAAGAAAACCCCGACGTGGAGTATTACATCCCCAAAGAGGGCGCCAATATGTTCGTGGACGCGATGTGCGTGATGAAGAATACACAGCACAAGGCGGTGGCCGAAGCGTTCATCAACTTCATGATGAAGACAGACGTCGCGGTCAAGACGGCGGAAGTGATCGGGTATGCCACGCCGCATACAGGCGCAAAGGCGCAGTTGGACCCGACGATCACCGGCAACCCCGTAGTCTATCCGGACACGCAAACGCTTCAGAATACGGAAGTGTTCCTGAATCTTACGCCGGAGATCGGCCAGCTTCAGAGCGATCTTTGGACGGACATCAAAAAGGATTGATTAAAACAACGACCCGCTGCGGCATGGCTGCGGCGGGTTTTTACGTGGAGGAAAACATGAATATTCAGATCTTCGGAACCAAAAAATGCTTCGACACCAAAAAAGCGGAACGCTATTTCAAGGAGCGGCGCATCCCCTTCCAGCGCATCGACCTCGCGGAGAAGGGCATGAGCCGCGGCGAGCTGCAGAACGTCTGCCGTGCGGTCGGCGGGCTGGAGGCGCTGCTCGACGAGAAATGCCGCGATCAGGACACGCTGTCGCTGGTGCGGTATCTGACCGCCGACGCCAAGCTCGACAAGGTGCTGGAAAATCAGCAGATCCTCAAAACGCCCATCGTCCGCAACGGCAAAGCCGCCACGGTCGGTTTCGCGCCGGACGTCTGGAAAACGTGGGAATGAACCGGGCAGGACTTTTTATGCGGTTACACGATTCATTGTAGTTTTTCTTCCGGATTAAATCTCTTGACAAACCCTATTGAATAGGGTGTATTGTGTTTGGGTGATGGATTTGACAAGAGAATTCGTGATGCTTCCTGAATTTGACAAACAGTGGAAATCATTGGGGTTAACAGACAGTGAACTCAAAACGCTGCAAGAGGAACTGACAATCATTCCTTTAAAAGGTGACCTGATACGGGAAACCGGCGGTCTGCGAAAAATCCGCATAGCATTTGAGCACAGGAGATGATACCATGAACGTATATGACAGCATTATGAAAGGTCCGAACGAGGCCGTAGAGTTTGAAGCCGGAAAAGGAAAAGCCAGAGTCGAAAAATGTACGGTTCGTCCTGTTCCTAATTTTAGTGCGGACGAGATCAAAGGCGTGCGCACTTCCCTTCAAATGACGCAAAGTACATTTGCCGCTGTGATGGGTGTATCGCAAAAGACCGTGGAAGCATGGGAAGCCGGAACGAACGTACCGATCGGCACCGCAAGAAGGATGCTTGCACTGCTTCAAGCAGACAACACATTACCCACCAAGTATGATATTATCGTGTCAGCATAAGACAGTACGGAGCGAGGTTCATCCTCAATGTCCTTAAGATAAGTGATATTGGGACGAACCTCGCTCCGTTGTTTTTTGCAAATTAGCCGGTATGATTTTTTACGCGGGGACGATTTCCAGATTCTTCAGATTCCGGATCAGTCCGCTGCCGGAGACGGAGGCGCGGATCGTGTCGCCCACGTTCAAGATGACCGCCTGCTCGCTCTCCGCGGCGCTGACGGCGTAGTATGCGCTGTCGCCGTCCAGACGCAGATAGTACGTCGTGTTGCCGTCGATGACCGCCGAACGGATCTCGGTGACGCGTCCGGTCATGGCGCTGTCGGAATCGCCTTGCGGCTCGGCGGCCGGCGTATCGTCCGTATTGATCTCATCCGGCACGATGATGTTTTCCGCAGACGACCGGTCGAACGGGATCTTCGCGTTCTTCATGGCGGTGAGATAGTTGTCCAGACATTCGGAGATCGTGCTGCCGACGACCTTGACCGAGTTGTATTCCTCGACGTTGACCATGCCGTACAACTGCACGGTCTCTTCCTTGTCCTTGATAACCAGGAAGTAGGTCGGCGAACCGCCGATGTTCAGCAGCAGCGGGAAGGACGGCGTATAGCCAACTTTTTCGGATGCGCGCTCCTTGGCCGCGTTGGCCGCGGCGATCTCCGTACTGCCGGAGATGCCGTCGTAGTAGCGCGTCTCCTTCGTGCGCTGGTTGACCAGCACAAAGGCCGCGATGGACTCGTCGTCCGATCTCAGGCTTGTCACGCCCGTGTACAGCCACACGTCGTCGTCAAGCGCGATATAGTTGCAGCCGTCGGTGCTCTTGACGCAGCCTGTCCAAAAGACCAAGGCATTCCAGAAGCCCTTCTCATACAGACCGTAATACTTGAACTGTTCGAGGATCAGGTCATCCGCGTAGACACGGTCGATCCACTGCAGCGACTTGCTGTTCCGCACTTCATCCATCGTATGGTAGGTACACTCGCCCGTGACGGCGTTCACCAGAACGATGCCCACGACGTCACGGCCGCCGAACATGCCGATGGTTTTATCCAGACGCGGCACGATCCAGAAGGGCCGGCCGTCGTCGTCGATCTCCACGGACGGATTGTCGAACATATAGGTCGGATATGCAAAACGGACGACACGCTTGACGTGACGGCCGAAGTGGTCGGACAGCGAATAGCGGATCGGCTCTTCCAGCTCACAGAATTCGCGCTTCTCGTTGGCGGTGTCCACGAGGATATAGCCCGGCAGACCGTTTTTGACGTTGCCGATCCATTTGAAGACGTCGCCGTAGTTGAGCATCGCCAGACGCATGGGACGCCCCTGATAGTTGATCTGGGGATAGTTGGTGGACGCGGCGGTGCCGTTGTAGATCTTGAACTGCGAGACCTTGTTCTGCTTCGCCAGCTCGCTCAGCGATCTCTGCGCGATCCGGTTCGTTGCGGCCTCGTCCAGCTTGGGAACGGTGTCGAAGTTCGGCTCGCCGATGTCTTCGCTGAATACGCGGTCCTTGTCTACGTCCATGATGCGGTAATAGCTTTTCGCGCGGAAAAACTGACAGCCCACGAGGTAGCCGACCAGCGCCGTCACGGCGAGCACGCCGATCAGGATCGCGGGCACAACAGACCGTTTCTTGACGTAGGGCACGTACTCGGAGTGCTTGAATACGCCGCTGAGCAGCGCGAGGAACACCACGAACGACGCGATCACGATGCCGAGGAAATAATAAAACTCGATCGCCTTGAGATTGATCGGCGGCAGCATGAAATAGTAAACCACTGCGCCGGTCAGCAGCGCGAATACGACGGACAGGATGATCTTCAAAACAGCCTTTTCGGGCGGGATCACGATCTCACGGCTTTTATCTGCGCCGCCTCTGCCGGAGAAATCGACTTTGATTGGGTCCATAAAGTCAGCTCCTTTAAAAATGCCGCACGATTCAGCATACCGGATCGTGCGGCGTTCGATCTTCGATCTGATTAGAACTTGCCTGCCTTCGCGGCTTCTTCAATGGAAACGGCGACGGAGACCGTCATGCCGACCATCGGGTTGTTGCCCGCGCCGATCAGGCCCATCATTTCCACGTGCGCCGGAACGGAGGAGGAACCTGCGAACTGCGCGTCGGAATGCATACGGCCCATCGTGTCGGTCATGCCGTAGGAAGCGGGACCTGCCGCCATGTTGTCGGGATGGAGCGTGCGTCCCGTGCCGCCGCCGGACGCGACGGAGAAGTATTTCTTGCCGGCCTCGACGCGTTCCTTCTTGTAGGTGCCGGCGACCGGATGCTGGAAGCGGGTGGGGTTGGTGGAGTTGCCGGTGATGGAAACGTCCACGTTCTCATGCCACATGATCGCAACGCCTTCCTGCACGTCGTTCGCGCCGTAGCAGTTGACGCGCGCTCTGGAGGAAGAAGGATCCTTGGAGTAGCACTTGCGGAAAACTTCCTTCAGCTCGCCGGTGAAATAGTCATATTCCGTCTCGACGTAGGTAAAGCCGTTGATGCGGGAGATGACCTGCGCGGCGTCCTTGCCCAGACCGTTCAGGATCACGCGCAGCGGCTTCTGGCGGACCTTGTTGGCTTTTTCCGCGATGCCGATCGCGCCTTCCGCGGCGGCGAAGGATTCATGGCCCGCCAAAAAGGCGAAGCACTCGGTATCTTCTTCGAGCAGCATCTTGCCCAGATTGCCGTGGCCGAGACCGACCTTGCGGCGATCCGCGACGGAGCCGGGGATGCAGAACGCCTGCAGACCTTCGCCGATCGCGGCGGCCGCGTCGGAAGCCTTGCGGCAGCCCTTCCGGATGGCGATCGCCGCACCGACCGTATATGCCCATTTCGCGTTTTCAAAGCAGATGGGCTGGATCTTTTCCACGGCGTGATAGACGTCCAGACCGGCGTCTCTGGTGATCTGCTCGGCTTCTTCGATGGAACCGATCCCATATTCGGCCAGCTTTGCGAGGATCTGTTTTTCTCTTCTTTCGTAGGATTCAAATTGTACCATCGTTCGTTCCCCCCTGAATTATTCTTTTCTCGGATCGATGAGCTTGGCCGCGTCGGCAACGCGTCCGTACTGGCCGGACGCCTTTTCCAGCGCCGTCTGCGCGTCGCTGCCCGCCTTGATGAAGTCCATCATTTTGCCGAAGTTCACGTATTTATAGCCGATGATCTCGTCGTTTTCATCGAGCGCCAGCTCGGTGATGTAGCCCTCGGTCAGGTCGAGGTAACGCGGGCCCTTGGCCAGCGTGCCGTAGGTCGTGCCGACCATGGAACGCGTGCCCTTGCCGAGATCCTCCAGACCGGCGCCGATCTGCAGGCCGTCCTCGGAGAACGCGCTCTGCGTGCGGCCGTACACGATCTGCAGGAACAGCTCGCGCATGGCGGTGTTGATCGCGTCGCAGACGAGGTCGGTGTTGAGCGCTTCAAGGATCGTCAGACCCGGCAGGATCTCGGACGCCATCGCCGCGGAATGCGTCATGCCGGAGCAGCCGAGCGTTTCGACCAGAGCTTCCTGGATCACGCCGTCCTTGACGTTGAGCGAGAGCTTGCAGCAGCCCTGCTGCGGCGCGCACCAGCCGATGCCGTGCGTGTAGCCGGAGATGTCCTTCACTTCACGCGCCTTGACCCATTTTGCTTCCTCCGGGATCGGCGCGGCGCCGTGGTGAACGCCCTGATGCACGGCGCACATTTCCTTAACTTCCGTTGAGTAGATCATGAAATTTTCCTCCTTGTTCTTGGGCGGCGGCGCGCTTTGCCGCATCGCCCCGAATTTGTCCGACCTTCCGCTGTTCCCGGCTCCGGCCGAAACTGCGCAGAAAGCGCCATAACAAAAGATATTATACCATTATTTTTGCCGCATTTCAACACCCGAATGCAATCTTTTATCCGACTGTGTCAAAAAATACGATCCCGCTGTGCGGCACGTCGAGCCTTACCGTGCCCGTGGGCAGCGTGCCGCGCGAAAGCTCTCTGCCGGCGCAGTCGCGCACGACGTACGGATGCGCCGTATCGCTCTGCAAAAGCAGGAACGGTTCGCCCGCGGCATTGACGACGGCGCCGCGGCAAAAACCGCAGAGCGACGCGTCCTGCCTGCTCCATACCGTCACGACGGCCGTGCCGTCCTTCACGGCGCACGCGCGCGAGTATCCGTTATGCGGATCGTCGGCCGTCAGCGTGCCGTCGAGCAGGATCTCCCGGTGCGCGCGCCAGAAATCCAGGTAAAACCGCAGCATGTCCAGATGGTCCTGCGGCAGCGTTTCCAGACGCACGGAGATCTGCGGCACGGCGTACAGGATCGCCGTGAGCTGATCCGCGGCACGTTCGGCCGATTCCGCCGGGTTCCACATGACCATGTCCGAATGGACCGCCGTCGCGCCGCTCGTCAGCCGCAGCGCGAGACAGCTGCGGCGGTTGGTCCCCGCGCTGTACGGGCAGTCGCCCGCGCGCAGCATATTGCCGAACCGGCGCATGACGGGGCCGATATAGTTTTGCCGGAACTCGATCAGGAAATCCGGATCGTCCGCCTTGAGCGTTTCGCAGATCTCCGCAAGCAGCTTCTGCACCGCCTCTTCCAGAGAGACGCAGTCCATCGCGTCGAAATCCGTCGACGAGTTTTCGCACAGGTGGAACGAGTCGATGAAATCGAGCTTCAGTCCGTCCAAGCGCCAATCCCGCACCGCGGTACGGTACGTTTCGACCAGAAACGCGCGGCATTCCGCAAAACGGGGGTCGATCGTATAACAGCCGAGGTTCTCGTTGTTGTCGAGGTATTTGCCGGCGAAACGGCGGAAGTTTGCGCTCTTTTCGCCGATGAACGGCACCGCGTACCAGATCATGAACTTCATGCCCAGCGCATGGATGCGCTCGGACAGCGCGGCCATGTCGGGGATCTTTTTGCGCGCGAGCTGCCAGTCGCCGCAGTAGGCGTATCCGCGGTTGTTGTCCTCGGTCTGCCAGCCGTCGTCGAGTATGACGACCTTCATGCCGTAGGTCGCGGCGAGCGTGCATTCGCGCAGCACGTCGTCCGCAAGGACGTTCTGGTGCAGACTGTACCAGCAGGAGTACAGCGGCTCGCGCGCGTCGTCCGGTACGCGGCAGGGCGGATAGAGCGCGTCCCACCAGGCCCGCGCCGCGCCGATCGACGTTTCATACCGCACGGGACGGTAGTCCAGACGAAGCTGCACGGTATACTTGTCCAGCGGCGCCGTCAGCTGTGTAAAGAACGTGACGAAGAAACGGTAGACCGCGCGTTCTTCGCTGACGCCGCAGGCGATCTTGCACGCTTCGCCCGCGTCCGAAAGCGAAACGGTCAGACGGTTTTCTCCGCCTTGCGTATGCAGGCACAGCACAGGCGCGCCGCACGCGCTGCGCGAGCGGGCCGCCGTTTCCGACCAGTCCGCGCGGATGAACCGGTCGTCGCCCGCGTCCGGCGTCCACGCGGCGAACACGTCCGGCAGAAACTGCTCGAACGAAAGCGTGACGGGCTCCGGGACGGTCGGCGCGTCGGCGGAAAGCGCGAGCGTTAAAAGCAGAACGCCGTCTTCCCGCACAGAAGTCAGTTGCGCCGAAAAGACGCCGCTGTCGAGCCGCAGCGCCTGCAGACCGTCGATTTTCCATTGTTGCATACGATCACTTCCTTGGTGACAGCATAGCACATTTGCCCCGCGCGGTCAATGAAAACAAAATATCGTTTCATTCGGCCGCGGTCCGGCGCAATTCGGGAAAGTTTTCCTTGAATTTACGCGCGCGCGGATGTATAATAAATAATTGACAGTTTCTTTTTTGGAGGAAATGAAATGGCACAACCGGAGCTTTTCACGATCACGGACGGCGTACAGCTGTGCGCCGTGCAAGCCGATACGTTTAAAACCGGCAGGATCACCGTGCAGATGGCGCTGCCGCTGGCGGGCGATATCGCCGCCAAAGCCGCGCTGCCGTATCTGCTGCGGCGCAGCTGCCGCGCATATCCGACGGTCACCGCGCTCAACGGGCATCTTGACACGCTGTACGGCGCGACGCTGGGCGCGTCTGTGCAGAAAAAAGGCGAGGCGCAGATCCTTCAGATCTCCGTCAGCGCGATCGACGACCGCTTTGCGCTCGACGGCGAAAGCGTCAGCGCGCAGGCGGCGCAGCTTCTCATGCAGCTTCTGTTCGATCCGAAGCTGGAGGACGGCACGTTCCCGCAGGCGGACGTCGATACGGAGAAGCGGCTGCTGCTGGAGCGTATGCGCGCCGAGGACGACGACAAGCGCGTCTATGCGTGCCGCAGGTGCGAGGAAGTGATGTGCGAAAATGAGGCGTACAGCCGCAACCGCTACGGCACGGCGGAGGAGATCGGCTCGCTCACGAGCGCGCGTCTTTTCTCCGCATGGCGCGAGGCGCTGGAAACGGCGGTGATCCGCGTCGTACTGGTCAGCAGCAGCACGCCGGACACGGTGCGCGATCTGCTGCGGACGCATTTCGGACCGCTCGAACGCCGCGTCTGCACGATCGACACGCAGTTTGTGCAGACGGCGCAGGCCGTCAAAACCGCGCGTGAGACGCAGGCGCTCATGCAGGGCACGCTGGTGCTGGGCTTGCGCTGCGGGATGCGGGACAGTCTCGACATGGACCCCGCGATGCGTGTGGCGGTGGATATTTTCGGCGGCGGCACGTATTCCAAGCTCTTTACGATCGTGCGCGAGCAGATGAGCCTTTGCTATTTCTGCGCCGCGCGTTTAAACAGCGATAAGGGCATTCTGCTCGTTGCGAGCGGCATTGAAACGGAAAACGAGGAAAAAGCGCGCGAGGCGATCCTCGATCAGCTGCGCGCCATGCAGCGCGGAGACTTCACGCAGGAGACGCTGGACACGTCCGTGCGCTCCATCTGCGACACGATCCGCGGCTATAACGATTCGCCGGACGTGCTGTGCAGCTGGTACGGAAACCAGATCTTCCGCGGGACGGCAAAAACGCCGCAGGAACGCATCGCCGAGATGCAGGGTGTGACGCTTTCGCAGGTGCGCGACGCCGCAAATCATATCACGCCGGACACAGTCTTCATGCTGGCGGGAACGGGGGAAGACAGCCATGAATGAAAAACGCTATGCCGACGCGCTTCTGGATGAAAGCTATCGGGAGATCCGTCACCCGTCGGGGCTGACGATCCGCGTGCTGCACAAGGACGGGTACAAGAGCAGCTTCGCGCTGTTTGCGACAAAATACGGCTCGATCGACACGAGGATCGCGCAGCCGGACGGTTCGTTCCGCGCTATCCCCGAGGGGACCGCGCATTTTCTGGAGCACAAGCTCTTTGAGAGCGAGGATCTGGACGCGTTCGCCCGGTTCGCCAAGACCGGCGCCAACGCCAACGCCTTCACGTCCTTCGACATGACGGCGTATCTGTTTTCGTGCGCCGACCGCTTCAGCGAGAATCTGGAGATCCTGCTTGACTTCGTGCAGTCGCCGTACTTTACGGAGGAGACCGTGCGCAAGGAACAGGGCATCATCGGACAGGAGATCCGGATGTACCGCGACTCCGCGGACTGGGAAGTGGAGTTTAATCTTCTGCGCGCGCTGTATCATCACCATCCGGTGCGTATTGACATCGCCGGTACCGAGCAAACCATCGCGGAGATCTCCGCCGATCTGCTGTATGACTGTTACCGTAACTTCTACGATCTGCACAATATGGTGCTTGCCGTGGCTGGCAACGCGACGGCGGAGGACGTGCTCGCCGTGGCGGACAAGGTCCTCAAGCCCGCGGCGGGCAAGCCTGCCGTGCGCGAATTCGTACCGGAACCGAAAGCCCCGGCGAAAACGTATATCGTCGAGCATATGCCGGTGCGTATGCCGAGCTTTGCGCTCGGGTATAAAGAGGCCATTCGCACGCCGGAACGCACGGTCAAAGAGAGCCTGTGCACGAGCGTGCTGCTGGACGCCGTCGCAGGACGTTCGTCCGAGCTGTATCGGCGTCTGCTCGAGTCGGGATTGATCAATACCGGTTTCGATTCACAATATTTCTACGGCTTCGGCTACGCAAACTGCGAGTTCTCCGGCGAATCCGCCGACCCCGAACGCGCTGCCGCGGAGATCCGCAAAGCGGTCGCGGCCGTCCGGCAGACCGGGATCGCACGCGAGGATTTTGAACGTGCGCGCCGCAAGCTGTACGGCAGGCTCGTGATGGGCTTCAACGACGTGGAGTCCGTCGCGGTCGATCTGGTGGAATCGTATTTCGCAGGCGCAGATCTGTTTGAGCGCGCGCGTGTTTGCCGCGAGATGACGCTCGAGGACGTCAACGCGCGTCTGCCCCATATCCTGGAGGACGATACCGCGGCGCTGTCGGTCATTCTGCCCGCCGACGGAAAGGAAGCGTAAATGGACTATACGGACGTTTATTTCAAAGGACTGTCGCATGTTTTCAAAGTCAGCGCGATCCTCGCACAGTTCGACCTGTTCGGCCACACGTTCACCATCCGCTGGTACGGCGCGATCATCGCGTTCGGCTTTTTGCTTGCGGCGCTGCTGGGCGGTCGGATCGCCTACACATGGAAAATGAGCCTCGACAAAATGGTGGACGTGCTGATCTACGGCACGATCGCGGGCGTCGTCTGCGCGAGGCTGTATTACTGTATTTTTGAATGGGACTACTACGGGCAGCATCCCGCCGACATCATCAAGATCTGGAACGGCGGCCTCGCCATATACGGCGGCATCATCGGCGGCATTCTGGCCGGCTTCATCACCTGCCGCGTGCGCAAGCTGAATTTCCTCAATCTGCTCGACTGCGTGGGCATTTCTCTGCTGGTCGGACAGGGCGTCGGCCGCTGGGGGAACTTTGCGAACCAGGAAGCGTTCGGCATCAACACGTCCCTGCCGTGGGGCATGTGGAGCGAAAAGACCGCGCAGTATATCCGCAGCCATCAGGCGGAGTTCGCCGCCGGAGGCTTTTCGGTGCAGCCCGGGACGCTCGAAGAAAAAGCCTATGTGCATCCCACGTTTTTGTATGAATCGCTGTGGTGCCTTCTGGGCGTGCTGGTGCTGTACATCCTGTGCCGCAAGCTGCGCAGATTCAGCGGTCAGATGTTTTTGGCCTACGGCGTCTGGTACGGCGCGGAACGCGCGTTCGTCGAGGGGCTGCGCACCGACAGTCTGTATATCGGCGCGTTTCGCGTTTCGCAGCTGTTGAGCATGGCGCTCGCCGGCGTGTGTTTTATCCTGCTGATCGTATTCTGGGTACGCGCCGTGCGTCACCCGAAGCCCATCGACGGTATCGACTTTTATTCCGACCCCACCGCCGGAATGAAGAATAAAAAGGCAAAAAAGCAAACGGAGGTCAAAAATGAAGCTTAATCTGGAGCGTGCGCTTGTTTGGATCATTTCGACATTTCTGATGGTCACCGGCTCCATGTTCGGGACCAATCACTGGGATACCCCGGAAAAGTATACCGCCCGCGTGGAGAGTCTTACGCTGTTCTCAAACACGATGGAGACTGCCGTCCCGCAGACGGCGGTGTATAACCTGATCCGGAACCATCTGGCGACGCCGTCCGCAGACGGCAGAAAAAAGAAAGTGCTGGTGCTCGGCTATGACGGCACGCGCGTCGACACGCTGACGACGATCGACCCGCAGGAGAGCGCGATCACGAAGCTCTCGCAGAACGGCTACGGCGTGCTCTCCTACTGCGGCGGCGTCAACTATCCGCGCATGAACACGCAGGCGACGTCCACGGCGCCGGGCTGGTGCTCGATGCTCACGGGCGCGTGGGCGGACGTGCACGGCATCACAGGCAACGGGCAGGCGAAATCCAACGACCATCTGACGCTGCTGACGACGGCGGTGCAGGACGGCATCGCGGATTCTTCGGCGTTCTACGTGTCGTGGAGCGGCCACTTCAACCGCAAGAATACGACCTACTATCCGGAAAAACAGTATGTGGAAGAGAAAGGCCTGCCGGTCAAATTCCAGTATGCCGACAATGATGAAGGCACGCTTGCGAACGTCAAAAACGACCTGGCACAGAAGGACTGCACAGACTTCATTTTCTTTATTATGGAATACGCCGACCATACGGGGCATACGTCCGGTTTCGACGTGAAGAACAAGAAATATGTGAGCGCTTTCCACGAGGCGGACGCGCAGGCGCTTTCTGTCCTGCGTGTGCTCGAAGCGCGCGAAACGTACGATCAGGAGGACTGGCTTCTGATCATCACGACCGATCACGGCGGCTGCAACCTAAACCACGGCCGCTGCACCATCCAGGAGCGGTATACGTTCCTGTTCTGCAACAAGCCCATCCTTGCCGAATAATTTTTACATAAGAAAGGAAAGCGCAATATGCAACTCACGAACGACATTCGCTACATCGGCGTCAACGACCGCAAGATCGACCTGTTTGAGGGACAGTACGTCGTGGAAAACGGCATGGCGTACAACTCCTATGTGATCCTCGACCAAAAAATCGCCGTCTTCGATACGGTGGACGCGCACTTCACGCATGAATGGCTCGACAATCTTCAGGCCGCGCTCGGCGGCAGGACGCCCGATTATCTGATCGTGCAGCACATGGAGCCGGACCATTCGGCCAACATCCGGCAGTTTGCCGAGCTGTACCCGCAGGCGACGATCGTCGCCTCGGCCAAGGCGTTCCCGATGATGCAGAATTTCTTCGGCACGGACTTCGCCGACCGCCGCCTGATCGTTGGCGAGGGCGACACGCTGGAGCTGGGCGCGCATACGCTGCACTTCATCACCGCGCCGATGGTGCACTGGCCGGAGGTCATCATGACCTACGACAGCACGGACAAGGCGCTGTTCTCCGCCGACGGGTTCGGCAAATTCGGCGCGCTGGACGCGGACGAGGACTGGGCGTGCGAGGCGCGGCGGTACTACTTCGGCATCGTCGGCAAGTACGGCGCGCAGGTGCAGGCCGTGCTGAAAAAAGCGGCGGCGCTCGACATCCGGCTCATCTGCCCGCTGCACGGGCCGATGCTGACGGAGAACCTCGGCTACTATCTTGATCTGTACAACACGTGGTCGTCTTACGGCACCGAAACCGAAGGCGTCATGATCGCCTATACGTCCGTGTACGGCAACACGAAGAAGGCCGTGGAGCTGCTCGCCAAGGAGCTGGAGGAGAAGGGCTGCCCGAAGGTCGCCGTCAACGACCTCGCCCGCTGCGATATGGCGGAGGCCGTGGAGGACGCGTTCCGCTACGGCAAGATCGTGCTCGCGACGACGACATACAACGCGGAGATCTTCCCGTTCATGCAGACCTTCATCCGCGAGCTGGTCGAGCGCGGCTTCAAAAACCGCGTCGTCGGTCTGATCGAAAACGGCAGCTGGGCGCCTTTAGCGGCAAAGACCATGCGCAAGATGCTCGAAGGCTGCAAGAATCTGACCTTCACCGAGTCCGCCGTGACCATCAAGTCGGCGATGAACGACGACAACAAAGCGCAGATCACCGCGATGGCGGACGAGCTGTGCAAGGATTATCTCGCGCAGCATGACGAAACGGCGAACAAGAACGACCTAACCGCGCTGTTCCGCATCGGCTACGGTCTGTATGTCGTCACGTCCAACGACGGTCAGAAGGACAACGGTCTGATCGTCAACACCGTCACGCAGGTCACGAACACGCCCAACCGCATCGCCGTGACGATCAACAAGCAGAACTACTCCCACCACGTCATCAAGCAGACCGGTGTGATGAACGTCAACTGTCTGTCGAAGGACGCGCCGTTCAAGGTGTTTGAAAACTTCGGCTTCCAGAGCGGCCGCAGCACGGACAAATTCGCCGGCTGGGAAACGCTGCGGTCGGACAACGGCCTCATCTTCCTGCCGCATTTCATCAACGCGTTCATGTCGCTGAAGGTGGAGCAGTACGTCGATCTCGACACGCACGGCATGTTCATCTGCGCCGTGACCGAGGCGCGCGTCATCTCCGACGTCGAGACGATGACCTATACGTACTATCAGAGCAACGTCAAGCCGAAGCCCCAGACCGAGGGCAAGAAGGGCTACGTCTGCAAGATCTGCGGCTACGTCCACGAGGGCGAGCTGCCGGACGATTTCATCTGCCCGCTGTGCAAGCACGGCGTCGCGGACTTTGAGCCGATCCAATAATCAGACGCGGCGGTCAGCCGTATTTCCGCCGTGTCCGGCAGGATATATCCGTGACAGTCAAGAGAGAGGAGGAGCAGAATGGCCGAACAGAAACCCGGAGCGCTGACGGTTTTATGGATCGTCGCCGCGGCGCTTTTGGCGCTGTATGTCGTGCTGAGCGTTCTCGCAAGGCGTCCCGATAAAGAATCCGCCGCGCCGCAAACGGCGCCGTCCGGATCGTCGGTGTACGAAAGATGCGTCAAGCGCGCGCTCGACAAGCTGCTGTCTTTTTTCGGTCTTGTTCTGCTCTCGCCCGTCTTTGCGTTCACGGCGCTGCTGATCTTCGCGGATGATCCCGGCCCCGTTCTGTTCCGGCAGAAGCGCGTGGGAAAGGATCGGTCCCTGTTTGCGCTGCACAAATTCCGCAGTATGAAGCAGTCCGCGCCGCACGACGTGCCGACGCATCTTTTAGAGGACCCGGAGCGGTACATACTGCGTTCCGGGCGATTCATCCGCCGTTCCAGTCTGGATGAGCTGCCGCAGCTTTGGGACATCTTCCGCGGCAAAATGAGCGTAATCGGTCCGCGTCCCGCGCTGTGGAACCAGGACGATCTGATCGCCGAACGGGAGAAATACGGCGCGAACGGCGTGCTGCCCGGACTGACGGGCTGGGCGCAGGTCAACGGCCGCGACGAGCTGGAGATCGCGGAAAAAGCGCGTCTGGACGGCGTTTATGTACAGGCGCTGCGCTGCGGCGGCTTTGCGGCGATGTCGATGGATGCGCGCTGCTTCTTCAAAACGATCCTGTCTGTGGTGCGCCGCGACGGCGTGCTCGAGGGCGAACAGGACAAGGGAGAGAAAACATGAACGAACTGGTTTCCGTCATCACCCCGTCATACAATACGGCGCGGTTTCTGCGTGAAACGATCGGCTGCGTGCTTTCGCAGACGTATGAGAACTGGGAAATGCTGATCGTGGACGACGGCTCCACGGACGATACGGACGACGTCGTCGCGTCCTTTTCCGACCCGCGCATCCGGTATTTCAAAAACGAGCGCAATTCCGGCGCCGCCGGGAGCCGCAACCGGGCGCTGCGCGAGGCGCGCGGCAAGTGGATCGCGTTTCTTGATTCCGACGATCTGTGGACGCCGGATAAATTGGAAAAACAGATCCGCTTCATGGAAGAAAACGGCTTTCATTTTTCCTATACCCAGTACTGCGAGATGGACGAGCATGGAAACCGCACGGGCGTGCTATGGACAGGCCCGCGCAGGATCGGACGGATCGGGATGCGCACGTTCAACTATATGGGCTGCCTGACGGTGATGTACGACCGAGACGCGATCGGGCTTTTGCAGATCAAAGATCTCAAAAAGCGCAACGATTACGCGCTGTGGATCCGCGCGAGCCGCAAGTGTCCGGCCTATCTGCTGCGCGAGCCTCTGGCGATCTACCGCGTGCGGTCGAGCGGCTCCATCACGAGCCGCGATCAGGGCGTGATGCGGCGGCTGAAATACCACTACACGCTCTGGCGCACGGGCGAAGGCATGAACCCCGCCGCCGCGCTCTTCTGGACGCTCGTCAATTTGGCGTTCGGGTTTTTGAAAAAGATCGTCTTTCGTAAAAAAGCATAGAGAAAAGAGAAGGGACTGTCCGGCAAAACCGCCGCGGCAGTCCCTGCTTTTGTTTCTGTTTTGTCATCTCTGAAAGAGGCTTTTTCCTTGACATAGCCGGTCAAAAGGTATAGAATAATAAATAGGTTTTTGACCGAATCTTGCAGTAAAGGAGGGAACGTCATGGATGCTGGGGGTAGTAACGGCACACCGGTAGGCCGAAGTCCGAAGGGGAACCCCGGCGTCAGGCCGCGTTCCCTTTGACGAAACCTGCCGTGTCGGCTTCCGAATCTTTGACAGAGATTATGGATAAGGAGGTAACGATGCGATGGCAGAACATACTGTAACGATGGAGACGACGCTCGAGCTGCTGCTCGAGGAAAAGAAATACGCCACCATCCGGGATATTCTGATCACCATGAACCCGGCGGATATCGCCGGCGTGTTCGACGGCATGGAAGAATCGTCCCTGCCGCTGCTGTTCCGGCTGCTGCCGAAAGAGCTTGCCGCGGAAACCTTTGTGGAAATGGAGTCCGACGCGCAGGAGCTTTTGATCCGCGGCTTCTCCGACGTGGAGCTGAACGAAGTGCTCAACGAGCTGTACGTCGACGACGCCGTGGACATTGTGGAGGAGATGCCCGCCAACGTGGTGCGGCGTATCCTGCGCCAGGCGGACCCGCAGATGCGCAAGGAGATCAACGAGATCCTGCGTTATCCCGAAAACTCCGCCGGTTCCATCATGACGACGGAATACGTTTCCCTGCGCCCCGAAATGACGGTGGACGAAGCGATCCTGCGCATCCGCCGCACCGGCGTGGACAAGGAAACGATCTACACCTGCTACGTGCTGGAAAAGGACCGTACGCTGATCGGATTGGTGACGGTCAAGGATCTGCTGCTCGAGCAGGACGACGAAACTAAGATCACGGAGATCATGGAGCAGAACGTGATCTCGGTCAACACGCATACCGACCAGGAAGAAGTCGCGCAGATGCTCTCAAAGTACAACTTCCTCGCGCTGCCTGTTCTGGACACCGAAAACCGCATGGTCGGCATCATCACATTCGACGACGCCATGGACGTCATGGAAGACGAGGCGACGGAGGATATGGAACTGATGGGCGGTATGCTGCCGTCGGACAAGACGTATCTTCGCTCGAGCGTATGGGATCTGTTTTTGCACCGTATCCCGTGGCTGCTGCTGCTGATGGTCTCCGCGACGTTCACGGGCATGATCATCACCGGCTTCGAGAGCGCGTTGGCGGCGCAGGTCGCGCTGACCGCGTTCATCCCGATGCTCATGGACACGGGCGGCAACTCCGGCTCGCAGTCCTCGGTCACGATCATCCGCGCCCTGTCGCTGGGCGAGGTGGAATTCCGCGATCTGCCGCGCGTGCTGTGGAAGGAAGTGCGCACAGCCGCGTTCTGCGGCACCGTGCTGGCCGTTGCCTGCTTCGGCAAGATCATGCTGGTGGACAGGCTGCTGATGCACAACTCGGACGTCACGATCATGGTCGCGCTGGTCGTCTGCCTGACGATGGTGCTGACCGTCATCGTCGCGAAGCTGATCGGCTGTTCGCTGCCGATGATCGCCAAAAAGCTCGGCTTCGATCCCGCCGTGATGGCCAGTCCCTTCATCACCACGATGGTCGACGCGCTCTCGCTGCTCGTATATTTCGGCATCGCGAACGCGCTGCTGATCAACGTGTGACGCGGACCGGGATCTCAAAAAACAATAAAAACAAAAAGGTTCTTCACGCAAATGAACCGCACCCCGTCAAGAGGACAAAGAAATAATTAACAAAATATTCACAACGCGATGCGTTGTGGCACCGCAGATTCCGGTTGAAATTTTGAGGATTTCAACCGGAATTTGCGGTCTCTTATGCCGCTTTATACAACTC
>JAFSYP010000081.1 GCA_017449935.1 Clostridia bacterium | reverse complement strand
CGCCGTTGGGTTTATCGAATCGCTCACGCATACCAAAGGCACATGGGCAGGAAAACCGTTCCATCTGCTCCCGTGGCAGGAACAGCTTGTCCGGGACGTGTTCGGCGTTTTGAAGCCCAACGGCTACCGTCAGTTTAACACAGCCTACTGTGAGATCCCGAAGAAAATGGGGAAACAGCTTGACGTTGCGACGCCCATTCCCACGCCGTCCGGCTGGACGACAATGGGCAAGATCGCCGTGGGCGATACGGTGTTTGACGAAAACGGCGCGCCGTGCCGGGTCGTTGCGAAAAGCAGTGTGGACGATACGGAACAGGCCTATCGGCTGACGTTCCGCGACGGTTCGTCCATCATTGCGGGTGCAAGACACATGTGGGACGTGGAGACCGTCATCGGCAAAGCGAAACACCGCATCATGAAAACCGAGGAAATCTATGCGGCCGCGCGGCATCAGGCGCAGAGCGCGAACGAAAAAGAAAGCAAACGCTCCGTGATCCGCATTCCCGTCGCGCCGCCGCTGCAGACCGCTCAAGCTGACCTTCCCGTCGACCCGTATCTCTACGGCTACTGGCTCGGAAACGGCTGTTCCACAAAGCCGGAGATCACGGTATCGGATGGCGATCTCGGCGCCGTTCTGCGGTCGGTTCCGTACAAGGCGCATAACATCTTCCCGCAAAAGTGCGGCGGCAGTTTTATCGTCAGCTATACGGAACTGAAGCCGATCCTTGTGCCGTCGTTCCGGGACAAGAAAATCCTGTCCGTGTATTTGAGAGCGTCCGAGGCACAGCGTTGGGCGCTGCTGCAGGGACTGATGGATTCGGACGGCTGCATCGGAGAGCGGAAAGCGCAAAGCACATACGTCAGCACGATCCTGCCGCTTGCCGAATCCGTCCGGGAGTTGCTGTGGAGCCTCGGCATCAAAAACGCCATGACCGAGGAACCGTCCACACGGTACGGCGTGCCGACGGGAGAGCGGCTGTACACCATCCGGTTTACCACTTTTGCCGATCAGCCGACGGCAAGGCTCGAAAGAAAAATATGCAGACAGCGGGAACGGTCGAAGCAGACGCGTTCCTGTTTTCATTATCTGCAGTCCATAGAACCGCTGTCCGAAAAAGTGCGTATGCAGTGCATACAGGTGGACAGCAAAAGCCACTGTTATCTTGCCGGCCCCTCAATGGTGCCGACGCACAACAGTGAGCTGGCCGCGGCGATCGCGCTGCTGCTCTGCTGCGCCGACGGCGAACAGCGCGCGGAAGTGTACGGATGCGCCGCCGACCGCCAGCAGGCCTCGATCGTTTTTGAGGTCGCCGCCGACATGGTCCGCATGTGCCCGGCGCTGCAAAAGCGCGTGAAGATCCTCACCGCAATGAAGCGTATCGTTTTTGAACCGACAAACAGCTTCTATCAGGTTCTGTCGGCGGAAGCGTACAGCAAGCACGGTTTTAATATCCACGGCGTTCTGTTCGACGAATTGCATACGCAGCCCAACCGCAAATTGTACGACGTCATGACCAAAGGCTCCGGCGACGCGCGTATGCAGCCGCTGTATTTTCTCATCACCACTGCCGGAACAGACACCCACAGCATTTGCTACGAAGTGCATCAAAAAGCAAAAGACATTCTCGAAGGCCGCAAGATCGACCCGACGTTTTACCCGGTCATTTACGGCGCTGCCGATGACGACGACTGGACGGATCCCGCCGTCTGGAAAAAGGCAAACCCGTCGCTCGGCGTCACGGTCGGCATTGACAAGGTGCATGCCGCCTGCGAGAGCGCCAAGCAGAATCCGGCCGAGGAAAATTCCTTCAGGCAGCTCCGCCTCAATCAGTGGGTCAAGCAGACCGTCCGGTGGATGCCGATGCACATCTGGGACAAGTGCGCGTTTCCCGTCGACCCGGAGGCGCTGAAAGGCCGCATCTGCTACGGCGGTCTCGATCTTTCCAGTACAACGGACATCACGGCGTTTGTGCTGGTCTTTCCGCCGACTGCGGACGACGACAAATATTACATTTTGCCGTACTTCTGGATCCCGGAAGACAATATGGATCAGCGCGTTCGCCGCGACCACGTTCCGTATGACGTGTGGCAGCGACAGGGATTTATCCAAACGACCGAAGGCAATGTTGTACATTACGGTTTCATCGAAAACTTCATCGAGCGGCTCGGTACGGAATACAACATCCGGGAGATCGCTTTTGATAGGTGGGGCGCCATTCAAATGGTGCAGAACCTTGAGGGTATGGGTTTTACGGTCGTTGCGTTCGGGCAGGGCTTTAAGGACATGAGTCCGCCGTCTAAGGAATTGATGAAGCTCGTGCTGGAGGAGCGCATCGCCCACGGCGGCAATCCGGTGCTGCGCTGGATGATGGACAACATCTCCGTGCGCACCGACCCGGCGGGCAACGTCAAGCCCGATAAAGAAAAATCCACCGAGCGTATTGACGGCGCGGTGGCTGCGATCATGGCGCTCGACCGGGCGATCCGATGCGGCTCCGACCCGCAGGGTTCGATCTACGATGAAAGAGATTTGATTTGGCTGTAATCATCTGAAAACAACTGCTTGCAATTTGCATATATCTATGGTATACTGCAAATGATAACACAGGAAGGAGTTTTGATTATGGCCAATTCTTTGATACAATTTCGAGACGATGATACCGCGAAACTGCAGGCGATTCAAATTCTGGAGCAGCTCGGCATTGATCTGCCGACGTACCTCAGAATGTGTATTGCACGGTTGAATCTGGAGCGCGGTATTCCATTCAGCATGAAATTGGAGGATTCCAAGCCTGCACGTGCCTTACAAGCCATGCAGGAAGCCAGCCGGATTGCCGAAAGCAACGGTACCGCAGATATGACGCTGGACGACATCAATGCGGAGATCGCCGCCGCCAGAGGATGAGGTGCGCGTATGAAGTATTACGCTGTGCTCGATACAAACGTGGTCGTATCCGCTATGCTGAAGTGGCAGTCTGTACCCGGTGAGATTCTGATTTCAACGTTCAACGGTGTTATCGTTCCCGTGTTGAATGATGAAATACTGGCAGAATACCGCACGGTTCTATCGCGACCGAAATTCGGTTTGACGTCGGAGATCGTTGAATCTGTATTGGCGGGTATCACGGAGAACGCCGTTTTTCTGGATGCAGAGACGCTGGATGTGGAATTGCCGGATCCAAAAGACCGCGTGTTCTATGAAGTCGTTATGGAGAAACGAAAAGACGAGGACGCCTATTTGGTAACCGGCAACATCCGACATTTTCCAACGAAGCCGTTTATCGTGACGCCGCGGGAAATGATGGACATCATTTTGGAACAGACAAAAGAAACTGAATAACGGTTCGTCAGAGAGCATCGCTGCGGCGGTGCTTTTCTTTTGCCCGTTCCGCGCTGCCCCTGACGCAAAATGGTACGCGCGGCTCTGGTGTGCAAGATGTGTTTTCTACACTTTGTACACTTTATCCACCGAAATATCGTCTACTATCCCGACTTGATAGTGTGGGCAACAGGCGGTAACATGTCACACAACGAAGGGCACACAGCCCGTAAGAAAGGGAGAGTAATCACCATGGCAAACAACTGTTTTTACACCATGCACGTCAAAGGCAAAAAGGAAAACGTCGACGCGTTTTTCGCCGAGCTGCGCGATTATGAGCGCGTTCCGCACTTCTGGCGCGTGTTTTCCGCCGACAGGTTCGACCTGCAGACCGACCCGGACGGCACGGTGGTCGCGGAGATCATCGGCGACTGCGCATGGTCGGTGTACTGCTGCATGATGGACGGACCCGCGACATACGCGCACGACTGTCCGCAGGTCAGCACTTCACTGCAGAGGG
>JAFSYP010000080.1 GCA_017449935.1 Clostridia bacterium | reverse complement strand
CAATTCGCGATGCACGCCTTGCTCGAATCTTATTCCGTCATGCTGCACAAAAATCTCTTGACTTGCGTCAGCAAGCCTTCGATCTTTTTGTACAACCTGACGAAAAATCTTGCTTCGCAATCCGCACACCGGAATTGTGCAATATTGCCCTAAATTCCGCTGCGGATGCGGGACGGGTCGATCCCGCCCGCGGAGAACATCGAGCCGCCCGCGTGCGCGTGGCAGATGGCGATCGCCAGCGCGTCCGCCGTGTCGTCCGGCTTCGGGATCTTCGGCAGATTCAGGATCAGCTTCGTCATTTCCTGCACCTGCTTTTTCTCCGCGCGGCCGTAGCCCACCACGCTCTGCTTGACCTGCAGGGGCGTGTACTCGGCGATGCGCACCGAGCATTTCTGCGCGGCGAGGATCAGCGCGCCGCGTGCTTGTCCGACGTCGATCACCGTTTTGGCGTTGGTGTTGTAAAACAGCTTTTCGATCGCCATATCTTCGGGCTTCCAGCGCTGCATGAGCGCGCACGTTTCGTCGAAGATCTGCTCGAGCCGCTCGTTGAAGGGGACGCCCGCTTCGGTCAGGATCGCACCGTAATCCACGACGGAAAAACGCGTGTTCATGTAGTCGATCACGCCGTAGCCGACGATGGCGTAGCCGGGGTCGATGCCGAGGATCCTCATGACTTCTGCTCTCTTTCCCGAATGATCCAGCGCGTGGGCGTGCCCTCGAGCCCGAACACCTCGCGGATCTGATTGTCAAGGTACCGCTGGTAGCTGTAATGGAACAGGTCCTTGCGGTTGACGAAGCAGACGAATGTCGGCGGTCTGGTCGACGCCTGGGTCATGTAGTATATTTTCAGCCGGCGTCCCTTATCCGTCGGCGGCTGCACGCGCGTCGTCGCCGCGGCCAGGATCTCGTTGAGCCGTCCGGTCTTGATGCGCATGGCGTTCTGATCGTCGACGTATTTGATCAGCTCGAACAGGCGGTCGAGCCGCTGTCCCGTCTTGGCGGAAATAAAAATGATCGGTGCGTAGGACATGAACGAAAAGTCGTTCATCAGCGATTTGCGCATCCCGTCCATCGTTTTGCCGTCTTTTTCCACCGCGTCCCACTTGTTGACCGCGATGATGCACGCCTTGCCCTGCTCGTGCGCGATGCCCGCGACCTTGGAATCCTGCTCGGTGAAGCCCTCGGTCGCGTCGATCATGATGACGCAGACCTGCGCGCGCTCCACCGCCATGCGCGCGCGGATGACGGAGTATTTTTCGATCGCCGTGTCCACGCGGCTCTTTCTGCGCAGACCGGCGGTGTCGATGAAAATAAACCGGCCGTATTCGTTTTCCACAGCCGTGTCCGTCGCGTCGCGCGTGGTGCCGGCGATATTGGAAACGATCATGCGGTTCTCGCCGCAGATGGCGTTGACCAGAGAGGATTTGCCGACGTTCGGCTTGCCGATGACGGCCACACGGATGCGGTCGTCGTCCTCGTCGGGCGCGTCGGCGTCGGGCAGGAAACGCAGCACCTCGTCCAAAAGGTCGCCGGTGCCGTGCCCGTGGACGGACGATACCGCGATCGGATCGCCCAGTCCCAGATTGTAGAACTCGTAAAATTCCGCCGGCGTATCGCCGACTGCGTCGCACTTGTTGACGCACAGGATCACCGGCTTGCCGCACTTTTGCAGCATCTGCGCGACCTCCGCGTCGGTGGCGACGGGACCGGTGCGGATGTCCGTGACGAGAATGATCACATCGGCGCTGTCGATCGCCAGCTCCGCCTGACGGCGCATCTGCGAGAGGATCACGTCCTGCGAAAACGGCTCGATGCCGCCGGTGTCCACCAGCAGAAAAACGCGGCCGAGCCACTCGCACTCGCCATAGATCCGATCCCGCGTCACGCCGGGCGTGTCGTCCACGATGGACAGCCGGCTGCCGGTCAGCTTGTTGAACAGCGTGGATTTGCCCACGTTGGGCCTGCCGACGATCGCTACGATTGGGTATGCCATTTTTTCGTATTCCTTCCTAAGCGTTTTTGAACGTCACGGTCTCCATCATATCCGCCGCGTGCTCGCAAATGTCGCAGCAGTTTTCCAGATTGCCGTAGATCTGCGTCCACCTTAGCAGCTGCCGCGGATCGTTGGTGCCGCAGTACAGGCTGCGCACGCTCTCGGTATACTGCGCGTCGCTTTTGCTTTCCCATTCATGCACGCGCAGCAGCAGCGGACGCAGCTTGTCGATCTTTTTGAAATCGCGGAATCCGCACACCGCCTCATGCAGCGCGGCGCAGCAGCCGGAAACGGTCTGCGCCAATCCCACCGCGTCCTGCAGAACGGATTCGATATTGAACATATACAGATGCCGCAGCGTATCCTCCGCGGCGTCGGTCACGTCGTCGAGCTGCATCGAAAGACTCAGAAGATCCTCGCGCTCGATCGGCGGCAGAAATTCGCGCGACAGATTTTCCGTCAATTCCTTGCACAGCGCGTCCGCCTCCTGCTCGATGCGGTGCATATCGCGCACCGTTTCGGGCATCCGGAACGCGTCGAAATCCGAAAGGAAATCCTTCAGGACCGTCGCCGCCTGCACGCCGTAAGCCGACTGGCGCTCCAAAAGCAGAAAATAATCCCGTTTTCGCTTCGCTTCCATGGCAAGTTTTCCTTTCAGTCAAACAGGCGGCTGAACGCCTGCGCCGTCAGATACCCGACCAGTCCGCAGCCGGGAAAGGTCAGCAGCCATGCCGCCGCCATATCCCGCGCCACGCTCCAGCGCACGCCGTGCACGCGCTTTGCCGCGCCCACGCCCATGATCGCCGTCGTCTTGGTATGCGTCGTGCTGACCGGCAGACCCGTCAGAGTGGACAGCAGCAGACAGAACGCGCCCGCCAGATCCGCCGAAAAGCCTTCGTACTTCTCCAGCCGCACCATGTCCATGCCGACCGATTTGATGATCCTGTACCCGCCGACGCTCGTGCCGAGGCTCATGACCGCCGCGCACAGCGCCATCAGCCACAGCGGCACCGCAAAGCCGGACGCGCCGCCCGCCAGTGAAATACCCAAAAGGAAAATGCCGATGAATTTTTGTCCGTCCTGCGCGCCGTGCATGAACGCCATCGCCGCGCTGCCGAAGATCTGCGCAGAGCGGAAAAACCGCTGCGCCGCATAAAGACGGACGTTTTGAAAGATCCGCGCCACCGCCTTGACGACCGCAAATCCGGACGCAAAGCCCAGCGCGGCAGATAACAATAAACCGAAAAGCACCTTGGCCCATTCGCCGCCGTGCAGCGCGCCGAATCCGCCGAGCGCTACGGCCGCGCCGGATACGCCGGCGATCAGCGCGTGACTTTCGCTCGTCGGGATGCCGAACGCCCACGCCGCGGTCGCCCACAGCACGATGGCCGTCATGGCCGCGCAAAGCGCGATCAGCGCGTGTCTGCGCTCGCCGCCGAAGTCCGCGATCCGGTAGATCGTTTCGGCCACGCCCGCGCTGACGCTCGTCATCACCAGTACGCCCAGCAGATTGCACGCCGCCGCCATCAGCACCGCCGCGCGCACCGGCATACACCGCGTGCTCACACAGGTGGCGATCGCGTTGGGCGCGTCCGTCCAGCCGTTGACAAAGATCACGCCGAGCAGCAGCAGGACCGTCGCCAGCAGCGGCGGATCGTGAAGCAGCTCGTGCAGGAACGGGACAAATGCCATAGACACCCTCTTGCGCAAACGCGGAACAGCCTGTGCCGCATCCGCGCCAAAGGCCGTCCGTGCTTACTTGAAAAGATCGTTTCCCTGCGCGTCGATCGCGACGATCAGCGGGAAATCCTCTACCTCCAAACGCTTGATACTTTCACATCCCAAGTCGTGAAACGCGATCTCACGACAGCTTTTGACGCTCTGCGCCGCCAGCGCGCCGGCGCCGCCGACCGCGCACAGATACACCGCGCCGTTGCGCACGATGGCTTCAACGACGTCCGCGGAACGCTCTCCCTTGCCGATCATGGCGGCGAGCCCCGCATCGAGAAGACGGGGTGCAAAACGGTCCATGCGTCCGGACGTCGTCGGGCCGCAGCTTCCGATCACCGCGCCCGGCTCGGCGGGCGTGGGGCCGGCATAGTAGATGCACGCGCCGCACAGCTCGAACGGCAGCGGCTCGTTCGCGTCCATGCGCGATACGATGCGCTTGTGCGCCGCGTCCCGCGCCGTGTAGACGACGCCGGACAGCAGCACCCGGTCGCCCGCGTGCAGCAGCGGGATCTTTTCACGAAGTTCTTCAACTTTAATCCTATGCTCTGCCATGGAAATTATCCTTCATTTTCGCTTTTCAGCCGAAATATTTTTTTACCATTTCGTCGACGTCGCGCATGGACAGCTCCTTCGGGTCGTCCGCTCTGACCGATTCGGCTTCGGCGGAAAACCCTTCCTCCGGCGTGTTTCGCCGCGACGCCTCGCGCAGCGCGCTCGCCGCCTGTTCCACCTTCAGCTGCGCGCGCAGCTGTGTGATCTCCTCACGCAGCGCGCGGACCTCCTCGCGCAGCGCGTCACGTTCGGCGCACGCCGATTCGAGCTGACACGTCGGCTCGCCGGCCTTCGCGCTGTCGGATGCGCTCCGCGCCGCCGTCTGCTGGAGCTTGTCGATATACTCGATCACGTCCCTGCGGTTGAATCCGCCGAACACGGATCTGCCGAACAGGACGTCCTGCGTCTGCATATTCATACCTCTCTCCAAAGGATAAAATGCTGCCTGGATCTTTCACCAGACAGCACAGAATCTGCCTTGCGGCGCTTTATTTCTTCATGGAAACGGCGAGCTTTGCCTTCTCCGCGATGTGCGCCGCGTCCAGTCCGAAGACGTGCAGCAGCTCCACCGCGGGACCGGAACGGCCGAACGTGTCCTCCACGCCCAGACGCACCACCGGCACCGGCACGGTCTCGCACACGACTTCCGCCACGGCGCCGCCCAGACCGCCGATGATGTTGTGTTCCTCCGCGGTCACGATCGCGCCGGTCTTGTTCGCGGCGTTCACGATGATGTCGCGGTCGATGGGCTTGATCGTCGCCATGTTGACGACGGCGGCGGAAATGCCGTCCGCCTTCAGCAGCTCGGCAGCCTCGAGCGCTTCGCCGACCATCAGACCGGTGGCGATGATCGTCACGTCCGTGCCGTCGACAAGCTGCGCGCCCTTGCCGATCTCGAATTTATAGCTCTCGTCAAAAATGACCGGAACGGCCAGACGGCCGAAACGCATATACACCGGGCCGTCCATCGCCGCCGCAGCATAGACCGCCTGACGCGCTTCCACGTCGTCGGCGGGGTTGATGATCGTCATGCCGGGGATGGTGCGCATGAGCGCGATGTCCTCGCAGCACTGGTGGCTCGCGCCGTCCTCGCCGACGGAGATGCCTGCGTGCGTCGCGCCGATCTTGACGTTCAGATGCGGATAGCCGATGGTATTGCGCACCTGCTCGAACGCGCGTCCGGCCGCAAACATGGCGAACGTGCTGGCAAACACGGTAAATCCCATCGTGGCAAGACCGCCCGCTACGCACATCATGTTGCTCTCCGCGATACCGGTATCGAAGAAACGGTCCGGATATGCTTTTTTGAAGCCTGCCGTCTTGGTCGCCGCCGCCAGGTCGGCGTCCAGCACGATCAGCTTATCGTTGGTCGCGCCCATCTCCACGAGCGCTTTTCCGTAACTGTCACGGGTCGCGATTTTCACAATATCTGCCATGATTAACCCTCCAATTCCGCAAGCGCTGCGGTCAGTTCCTGCATCGCCTGGGCATACTGCTCGGCGTTGGGCGCGGAGCCGTGCCACTTGCACTGGTTCTCCATGAAGGAAACGCCCTTGCCCTTCACGCTTCTGGCGACGATGGCGGTCGGCTTGCCCTTGCAGGCGGCCGCCTTCTGGAACGCGTCCTCGATCTGGTCGAAGTCGTGCGCGTCGATCTCCACGACGTTCCAGCCGAACGCCGCAAACTTCTCCGGGATGGGGTAGGGGGAATTGACTTCCTCAAGCGTGCCGTCGATCTGCAGATCGTTGTTGTCGATGACAGCCACGAGATTGTCGAGCTTCTTGGCGGCGGCGTACATGGCCGCCTCCCAAACCTGGCCCTCGCCGATCTCACCGTCGCCCAGCACCGTGTAGACGCGCACGTCCTTTTTCGCCAGCTTCGCGCCCAGCGCCATGCCGACGGCGGTCGAGATGCCCTGACCGAGCGAGCCTGAGCTCATATCCACGCCGGGCGTATAGTGCATACTGGGATGTCCCTGAAGTCTGGATTCCACCTTGCGGAAGGTCTTGAGCTCCTCCACCGGGAAGAAGCCGCGCTGCGCGAGCACGGAGTACAGACAGGGCGAGATGTGTCCCTTCGACAGGACGAAGCGGTCCCGATCCTCCCACTTGGGATTCTGCGGATCGACACGCATGACCTTGAAATACAGATACGTCACGATATCCGCGGCCGAAAGACTGCCGCCCGGATGACCGGACTTTGCCTGGAATACGCTTTCGATGATGCCCATGCGTACCTTACAGGCGGTGATTTGCAAACTCTTTTTTTCTGCTGCGTTCAATACAGCCACCTCCGATTTACTGCATATTCTTATAGCCGTCCTTGGCTAAATCATAGTCGAAAAAGTTACCGATGTTCCACAGGCTCCAGACGCAGTTGATATCGAATTCTACGCGGATCCAACATGCCTTGCCGTCCTTGTAATAGCAGCGCATGTTTTGCAGATTTCCGTCGCAACCGATATATTTATAGCCGCGTTCCTCCATCATTTTGTCCAGATTATCGTATGTCTCCTCGCCGCCGACAGCACAGTAGACTCTGTTCGAGATGCGCATGTACGCAAGATCGTTGTCGCGCATCCCGCGCATATAATCCGCGATCTGCTGCGCGGTATAATCGCCGCCGGTCACGATCGTAAAGGTTTTCATGTCCGCCTTGAATATCCAGCCCGCCGGATTTCCGAACAGGTAGTGGATGCCCAAAAACAGCAGCACGATGACCGCGACGGTCGCGATCGTGGACGTGATGATTACAATGATCTTATTGTCCTTCTGCATACGTCTCTCTCCCAAATTGATTGCGCAGCTTCCGCAAAAAAGCCTCAAAATAGGGCGGAAGCTCGGAAACGATCTCGATATACCGGCCGTCGGCCGGATGCGAGAATCCGATCAGTCCGGCGTGCAGGCACTGGCCGTGCAGCTCCGCGACGCCGTTTTTCGGTCCGTAAACCGGATCGCCCGCTACGGGATGTCCCGCATACGCCATGTGGACGCGGATCTGATGGGTACGGCCTGTCTCGAGCCGCAGCGCGGCATAGGAGAACGGGCCGAGCTCCTCAAGGATCTCGTAATGCGTAACGGCTTCGCGCGCGTTTTTCTGCGTTACGCACATCTTTTTGCGGTCTTTGTCGCTGCGCCCGATCGGCGCGTCGATCGTCCCTGTCGGCGAACGGAAATGTCCGTGCAGCACGGCGCGGTATTCCCGGCGGAACGTGTGCGCCGCGATCTGCTGCGCGAGCGCGCGGTGCGCCGCGTCTGTCTTGGCCACGATCAGCAGGCCGCTGGTGTCCTTGTCGATGCGGTGCACGATGCCGGGGCGGATCTCGCCGCCGATGCCGGACAGACTGCCGCCGCAGTGATACAGCAGCGCATTGACCAGCGTGCCGTCCGGATTGCCCGGCGCGGGATGCACCACCATGCCGCGCGGCTTGTTGACGACCAGCAGGTCGTCGTCCTCGTAACGGATGTCCAGCGGGATCGGCTGCGGCTCAGCCCCGATCGGCTGCGGCGTCGGCTCGTCCACGCGCACCGTATCTCCCGCCGCGGGGCGGAAGCTCTTGCTCACCACCCGATCGCGCACGAAAACGCGCGATTCGGACAGCATTTTTTGAATAAAAGCGCGGGACCACTGCGGCTCGAGCTGCGCGAGCGCCTTGTCGATCCGCTCTCCCGCCGCATCCGGCGGCACGACGAACGTCCTCAAGGCTTTTCCTTTCCGCGCTTGTCCCTTCGCGCACCGAGGATCGCCCAGACCAGCAGCAGCGCGGCGCCGACCGTGATCAGGCAGTCCGCGAAGTTGAACACGGCGAAGTTCACGAACAGCGGCTCGATATAGTCGATCACATATCCCAGGCGGATACGGTCGATCAGATTGCCTGCGCCGCCCGCGACGACCAGCAGCAGTGCCGCGTCCGTCAGGCGGCTGCCGCTGCGGCCGAGAAACAGATATACGATACAGCCGAGCAGCACGGCGCCGGTCAGCCAGATCAGGACCGATGTCCTGCCCGACAGCATACTGAATGCCGCGCCGCTGTTTTCCTGATACCGCAGCGCCATAAAGCCGTCCGCCTGCAGCACGCGGCCGCCGCCGAGCGCACGCTGCGCCCAGAGCTTGAGCGCGTGATCGACGCCGATCAGCAAAGCGATCAGCACGCTCTGCACGGCGATCCGGACCGCTGTGCGGAATTTTCTGTCCTTACTTGCGGAAGAATCCATGGAAGCCGCCTTCCTCTTCGTCGTCGTCTTCCTCCTCGTCGTCATCCTCATCCTCGTCCTCGTCTTCGTCGTCGTCCT
>JAFSYP010000079.1 GCA_017449935.1 Clostridia bacterium | reverse complement strand
GCCGTTGGGCTTCAAAACGCCGAACACGTCCCGGACAAGCTGTTCCTGCCACGGGAGCAGATGGAACGGTTTTCCTGCCCATGTGCCTTTGGTATGCGTGAGCGATTCGATAAACCCAACGGCGTAATCGGCGGCGGTCTTGTCGTAGTGCGAATCCGACGCCATGAACTTTGTCGGCGTATACTTCACAAAACCGCCTCCTTCCGATCATGGCGTTCAGCCGTCCGTCTCGTCTGCCGCAGGCGATTCCGGCGCGGATTCCTCCGGTGCGGTATATGCTTCGCCTGTGATTCGTTCGTACTGTTCCGGCGAGATATGCCCGTCGATTACAGCCTGCTGAACGGTGTTCTTGTTGCGCAGATGTGCATCGTACAGCATCCTTAAATACCCAAAGTTAATCCTGATCATCGTTGCTTTCCTCCTCATACGGTTCATCATCCGGATCATCGTCCGGGTCGTCATACGGTTCGTCGTCCGGATCATCATACGGCTCGTCGTCCGGGTCGTCATACGGTTCATCGTCCGGCTCATAATCAAGACCGGTGATTTTAAAGAAATCGTAATCATCGATCCATCCGTGTGTGACAGCCTGACGCAGATGTTCTTCTGTCCAGAAACCTGCATGGTAATTGCGCTCGGCTCTGCTGTAGAGCCTTTCGGTTTCAAAGCCCGTACCCAGCATCATATCGATGTAGTCGAGCTTCGCCGTGTTGCGGTCGCCCTCGCCAAGATCGATAAACTGCGAGTATCCGCCGATCGTCGGATTTGACCCTCCGATTTTCAAATACACTCTTGTATCACCGAACTGGCGCCATTCGTGTACTTCCGGGTCTTCGTTCACATTGGCAAAGGCAACATGCATATCTAACCCGGACAGCGATACAAACCTTTCTGATCCGTCTTCAAACTGGAAGGCGCATCCGTCAATGTACGGCGCACCGCTGGTATAAAAACTAATACCCGTAACCGCATTGCCATTGCCGCCCGGCGCATGAAGCACATGCAGGGAATCCGTGGTTCCGTCCGCAAAGTACAGAATGTATTCGTCATAGCCGTCATACCGGCAGTTGAACCTGATTGACTGCAGAGTGCGCATTCGCTGTCCGTTGTATGCCAGTGCTCCGCCTTCATCATACAGATTGTCGAGCAGATATCTGTTGTGATGGTACGGAGAATTATCATCCAACTCATTACGAATCTCGTCCGTACGCTCATATAATTCGCTGATGTCGCCGCTGTAATCCTCGCTGGTTACCTTCGGCAGCAACTCCGTATTGATCGGCCGCCACAGCGTTGTCTTGATGAACAAGCCGGACGGGTGGATCTCTGTTCGGCTGACCAGTGCGCCTTCAAACAGAAGGCTGTCAATCTCTCGATGAAAGTCGAGCGTTCCGGTTTCATCTGTCAGCACAGAAAACACCGGCGCCCCGTCCAACGGTTCTGCAGTGTCAAAGGATACGTTGTCAAGTTCCCATCTTTTATCATGGGAGTCATATTCCAAAGCGCCAAGCAGGAAAACCACGTTCCAGCCTGCTTGCAGATGCATCGAAACCGTTTCCATATGATATCCTTTATCGGAATCATCGTCTTGCTCATACTCAAACGAGCCGTCCATATCCTCAAAGGCATACAGGTAAATTGCCGGAATACGGTAAATGTTTCCGCCAATTTTTTCAGCGCCCGGAAACATTTCCAAAAACGTCCGCTGGCGGGTGTCGCCGTCCCACATTGCTCCGATCAGGTATTTGGTCGTGGCGTTCGGCGCGACAATGCCGTCGCTCATAATGCCTTCGCATTCGATACGTTCCCGGACAAAAAGATTGTCCTGCGCATCGGGGAGAATCGGAATGGCAGACAAATACAGTTCTTCATCATCCCATGTGCTGGAATCCTTGTGCGTGGTATCGACTTCCGCTTCCATATAGAAACAGTGATCGCGGGTAGCATACCAATAATCGCCGACTCTGTCGCCGACCGAAAACTGGCTCGTGATGTCGGTATATGTGCCGTCACCGTTCTGACGGAAAACACCGCGTGTTTTTCTGCCCCATTCGCTGAGCGTGGCTTCGCTCCAGTATTTGTAATACTGCAAAGGATATTTGCTCAAAAAGTTCTGCAGCGCACGGGTATACACGGATTCGCGGTATTCGATTTGCGGTGCGAATGTCACCAGCTTGTTGGGAATGCGGTAACGGTCTTTGTCCGCATCGTAGTCGTCCAGTTCAAGCGCGGCGAGATCGAATTCCGGATTCTGCACCAATGCAAGAGAGCCGGCTTCCGCATTCGGATCAAGATCGTCAAAGCCGTCAACGATCACCACTTTGCCGGATACGGCAGGCTGCGGCGTATCACCGCCGCTGTGTTCTCCGTCGCAGACAGGCACACCGCCGTAGGTGAGCTTACCGATTTCCTCGTCCAATTTGATCAACACATCGGGTTTGCCAACGTTTACGCCCATATCAAAACCTCCAATACACCATCGTTGTTTCTGCAGACAGCTTCGTCCAATACAAGGCAGCCGTCTTCCGTCATTTCCGCGCAACCGGTACCGAGATCGACCGTCAAAACGCCGTCGACCAACTGGCACGTGCGCAGAATATCCATCAGCATCGGCCGCGTGAGCATAGCCTCTGCCAGCCGCTGCACCTCCGTCTCGATTGCGGAATAATCTCCGCCGCCGATCTGCGACAGCTCCACACCGTCAAAGGTCGGTTTGTCGTCTTCCGTCGCGCCGAACCGCTCCAGTACGTCGAGATTGC
>JAFSYP010000078.1 GCA_017449935.1 Clostridia bacterium | reverse complement strand
GGCAGCACATGGAACGCACGTCGGACGGCTCCATGTCGGAGTTGATATAGTTGGAGAAATAGGGCGTGCCGTATTTCGCCGTCATTTCAAACAGCAGACGGTTGTTTTCGGTGTCGGACCAGTCGAAGTCGCGCGTGATGGAATAGGTCGGGATCGGATACTGGAAGCCTCTGCCGTTGGCGTCGCCTTCGATCATAATCTCGATGAACGCCTTGTTGACCATGTCCATCTCTTTTTGGCAGTCTTTGTATTTGAAATCCATCTCCTTGCCGCCGACGATGGCGTTCAGCTCCGCCAGATCGTTCGGCACGACCCAGTCGAGCGTGATATTGGAGAACGGCGACTGCGTGCCCCAGCGGGACGGCGTGTTGACGCCGAAGATAAAGGACTCGATGCACTTTTTGGTCGCGTCGTAGGACAGATCGTCCACCTTGACGAACGGAGCTAGATAGGTGTCGAACGAGGAGAACGCCTGCGCGCCCGCCCATTCGTTCTGCATGATGCCCAGAAAGTTGACCATCTGGTTGCACAGCGTGGCGAGATGGCTTGCCGGAGAGGAGGTGATCTTGCCGGGGATGCCGCCCAGGCCCTCCTGGATGAGCTGCTTCAAAGACCAGCCTGCGCAGTAGCCCGTCAGCATGGACAGGTCGTGCAGGTGGATGTCCGCGCTGCGGTGCGCGTTGGCGATCTCTTCGTCATAGATCTCCGACAGCCAGTAGTTGGCGGTGATGGCGCCGCTGTTGGAGAGGATCAAACCGCCGACGGAGTACGTCACGGTGCTGTTCTCCTTCACGCGCCAGTCGGTGACCTTGACGTAGCTGTCCACCAGCTCTTTGTAGTCGAGGATGGTGGATTTCATGTTGCGGATCTTCTCGCGCTGCTTGCGGTAGAGGATGTAGGCCTTGGCCACGTCCGCATATCCCGCCTGGATCAGGACCGCCTCCGCGCTGTCCTGAATGTCCTCGACGGCGATCTTGTCGTCTTTGATCTTGCTTTCAAAATCCGCCGTCACCTTCAGAGCCAGCAGATCGATCACGGTGGGATGGCTGTTTCTGCCCTGCGCCTCGAACGCCTTGCGCAGCGCTGCGGAGATTTTGGCGATGTCGAATTCGGCGGTGCTGCCGTCGCGCTTCACGACTGTGTACATAGATTTTACCCCTCGCATCATAAATAGTCCCGGTTTCGGTTGTGACACACAACATATTGTGCCTAATCCGAAAAATAGACACAAAATGTGCAATCACGCAACGAGACTTATTATAACAGCCTCCGAAGGGTTTGTCAAGATATAGATAGAAATAAATTTAATGACCACAACATATGGGGATAATATCCATTTTTTTTGCATATTTTTCGCTATCTTGGGCATGCGGCCAAACGGTCTTTATAATTCTTTTCAGTTTGCAGCATTTCGATTGCAATCGCTTGCAATTGCTGATACAATGTGGTATACTATCCGTAAAGGAGTGTGATGGACATGGCAAATACCTCGGCCGTTTATGCGCGCATTGACAAAAACCTCAAGGAAAACGCGGAATCGATCCTTTCTCAGCTGGGCGTTTCACCGTCCGCGATCATTCAAATGCTGTACAGTCAAATAATTTTGACGCGCGGCATCCCCTTTGACGTGCAGCTTCCTCCCGTGCCGTTCATCGCTGCGGGCGCCTTGACGAGAGAACAGTTTGACACAGAACTGGCTAAAGGCGTCGAATCCGCAAAAGACGGCGTGCTTTCTGCGGATGCCGTCGACGCTGTGCTGGAGAAGGAGTTTAGGGCTTGATGGAAGAATACGCTGTTCAATACGCGCCGCTTGCAATTGAAGATCTGCGGAATATCTATGCATATATTGCGCACATGCTAATGGAACCAACTACCGCATTGAAGCAGACAGACCGCATCCGCGAAGGGATCCGCGCGCTGTCTGTTATGCCCTCCCGTCATGCTTTGGTGGATTGGGAACCGTGGCGATCTCTGCAGATCCGCAAACTGCCGATCGACAACTATTTGGCGTTTTACTCTGTCAATTCAGAAGAGCGTTCCGTGACGGTATACCGTATCTTTTATGGCGGCAGGAACATACAGGAGATAATTACCAACGACTAATTGAAAGGACAGATTTCTTTTACTGTATACAATTCTTCCGTCACGCCTTCGGCGTACCACCTCCCTTTGCACAAGGGAGGCTTTCTTTTGCCCCACATAATTTCGTGAAGAATCAAAAAAAACCCGCGGAGAAAAACTTCGGCGCGGGGGAATTCATATCCCCCGGATCTGCGTATTCGGCACGTATTTTGTCAGCAGGCTGCGGAAAAGCTGCAGCTCCTGCGGCGATTTGGCATGCAGGCCGTCGCGGATGCACGCGCCGGAGTCGACGAAGTTTTGCAGATAGTACGCGCGCGCGCCGGCGATCCAGCGGCCGATGGCCTCCATATCGGCGGCCTCGTGGAATTCGTCGACGACCGTCGTGCGGAATTCATACGGGATATTTCCCTCTTTCAGGAACGCCGCGCTTTGCCGCACCTTGGACAGGTCGAACATCGGCAGTCCGCAGGTGACGGCATATTTTTCCGGGGAATTCTTTATATCCATCGCGACGTAGTCCACCAGCCCCGCTTCCGCAAGCTCGCGCAGCCGCGCGGGGAAGGAGCCGTTGGTGTCGAGCTTGACCGCATACCCCATCGCCTTGACGCGTTCGATGAAGGGCAGCACGTCCGCCGTCAGCAGCGGTTCGCCGCCGGTGATCGCCACGCCGTCGAGGACGCCTTTGCGCTTCTCGAGAAAGCGGAAGAATTCGTCCTCCTGCATCGTTTCGTCCTCCGGTTCGGGAAAGACCAGCACACTGTTGTGGCAGAACGGACAGCGCAGATTGCACCCGCCGAGAAAGACCGTGCAGGCGACGCGCTCCGGAAAATCGAGCAATGTCAGTTTTTGCAAGCCGTATATTTTCATGGCTTTCTCCTATTCTATTATTCAATAAAGGCTGTGCCCGCGCCCCTCCACGGGACGGACAAAAGCGCGGCGACGCTCGCGCCCATGTCGGCGAACGTCTTGCGCGTACCGACGTCTTTGGTGCTCAGCGACGGGCTCCAAAGCAGGATCGGCACATATTCGCGCGTGTGATCCGTGCCGGAAAAACCGGGATCGCAGCCGTGGTCGCCGGTCAGCAGCAGCGCGTCGCCGTCGCCGAAGCGCGGCAGAAGCTCTCGGAGAAAGGCGTCCAGCGCGTTCAGCGCCGCGGCGTAGCCCGCCGTATCGCGCCGGTGGCCGTAGAGCATGTCGAAGTCCACGAGATTGACGTAACAAAGGCCGCGGAAGTCCTGCGCGAAGACGCGCTCGACGGCGCGCATCCCTTCTCCGTTGTTTTGGGTCGGGATATGCTCCGTGATCCCGCGCATGGAAAAGACGTCGCCGATCTTGCCGACCGCGACGACCTTTTGTCCTGCGCCGCATATCGCGTCGAGGACGGTTTCCGTCGGCGGCGGCAGCGGGAAATCGTGCCGCCCCGCCGTGCGCGTGAACGGCCATTCGCCGCAGAACGGACGCGCGATCACACGCCCGACGGCGTGCTCACCCTGCAAAAGCTCCCGCGCCGCGCGGCAGATCGAATACAACTCCTGCTCGGACACGACCTGTGTGTGCGCCGCGATCTGGAACACGCTGTCGGCGGAGGTGTAGACGATCAGCTTCCCCGTGCGCAGATGCTCCTCGCCGTAGTCGCGGATGACCTCGGTGCCGGAATAGGGGCGATTGCACAGCACGCCGCGTCCCACGCGCTCGCGGAACGCGTCGATCACTTCGGGCGGGAAGCCGTCCGGATATACGGGAAACGGCTTCGGCGAGATCACGCCGCACATCTCCCAGTGTCCGGTCACGGTGTCCTTGCCTTTGGACGCTTCGGCCGCTTTGCCGCAGACGCAGGAAAACGGCCCCGTGCCGTCCGAAGTGCGGAACAGCCCCAGCCTTTCAAGACACGGGACGCGCAGCGCGCCGCTTTTCCGAAGACTGCCGAGCGTATTCGCGCCCGCGTCGCCGAAAGCCGCCGCGTCCGGCAGCGCGCCGACGCCGAGACTGTCCGCGACGATCCAGAAAACACGTTTCATGGTTTAACTCTCCAAATCAAAATGCTTCGCAAAGCGCGGGAACAGCGGCTCGACGCGCAGCGTTTTGTCGAACAGTTCGCCGAATTTGCCGATCAAAAAGCCGTTGCACAGCGTAATGACGAGCGTCCCCCAGCCGATGCCGACAAAGCGGCGGAACAGCGCGAGCGTCAGCACGCACGACACGATCAGGCACGACGCGTCGAAGCCTTGCTTGAACCGCGTGCGGTTGAGACGGAAATGTGCCGAGACGCCCTTGACGAAAAAGTCGTAGACCTGCGGGTACAAATATGTATGGAAAAACAGGGCGATGGAAAAAGAGCAGATCACCATGCTCGCGACGAAATAGACGATTCGCAGCGCAAAGGGCAGCGCGCCCGGCGCGGTCACGGCGGGGTTGAAGTGCGGGATCAGGATGCGCCACAGATCGAGCGCGCCGCCGTACAGCAGGCCGGTCAGGAACGCGCTGAAGTAGACGAGCCGGACTTTTCGCATCAGGATGCAGAACGCGGCGAACAGCAGTCCCTGCACCGCATACTCGCACTGGCCGAAGGTCAGCGGCAGCTTTTCGGACAGGATGTACGCAGGCGCGGCGATCATGGAGATGCCGAAATCGGTACAGGCCGCCATCGCGACGGAAAAGGACAGCAGCAGGACAGCGGCGAGATAAACCGCTTCCGCGGGCAGGCGCAGCTTTCGCATAGCAACAGCTCCTAATGTGTTTTTTGCAGACTTTACGTTTCTTTGTGCGGAACGATTAATATTATACCATACGCCGTCTGTGCGTTGCAACACCCGACAGGTTTTTCTTGACAAAAAAACGGCGCTATGGTACGCTGAGACCGAAATGAGGGATGCTTTGTGAAAAGAATACGTATACCGGTTCTGCTTCTGGCGCTTCTGGTCCTGCTGTCCGGATGCGCCGGCAAGAAAAAGACGGACGACGGCCCGAAGCCGTGGGCGGCGCCCTCGACGCAGGCGACGACCGCCGAGACGCAGACCGAGCCGACGCGGCAGGAGGAGCTTTCCACGCTGGCCGCGCTCGAAACGAACACCGGCTCCGTCACCTTACCGAAAGGCGTGACGGCGGCGGACGTGGAAGCGCTGGAAAAGGCGCTGTGGGTGCAGTTCTTTTATAATCCGCTGGAGCCGCAGCCGGTCGCGACGGTCAAAGACGTCCTGCCGTACCTGACCAACGGGACGGTGCCGTGGGGACTGTTCTATATTTACGATACGTTCGATCCCGCGCACACGCACGGCAAGTATGAAAAGCTCTCCGTGCTCGACGCGCCGGACCCGTGCGGACAGTTCCCGGACGAATACTACAAGGTCGACGAGAGCGTGCTGCAGTTCCTTTTCGGCGACGTGTTCCATGTGCGTCCGGACTGGACGTATTCGGCCGAGGGATACTATTATGATAACGGCTTCGGCTATTTCACCAGTCTGCCCACGGGCCTCGAGGGGTACGAAACGCATATCCGCGCTTTCCAAACGCTGGAAAGCGGACAGAACCGTCTGACGGCGGAGCTGCTGGTCGCGGACGGAGAAAACACGATGCGCCATGCCGCGTCCGCGTTCGTCGACGTGACCGTCGAGGAAAAAGACGGCCTGCGCTGGTGGTCGATCTCCCGCGTGGAGCCTTTTGAATAAAACGTCCGATGTTTACAGCCGCCGCGTGCGGCTGTAACTTTTTCTGTCCTTGTTTTGCGACAGATTCTTGCAAAAAAACTCTTGCAAGACGGCGCGTTTTTCGGTATAATAAAGTGAAATACTATTTTAGAAAGGTATGTCTATGAAATCGGTGCGGAGGTTTCTGCGGGAAAACCCGGGACGGTGGCAGTTGGCTGCGGCGGTATTTGCGCTGGCGGCTCTGCTGCCGGAATACCTGATGCCCGTTTTCTGCGTCGCCGCGTACGCCTGCATCCTGCGGCGCGGGAAGGCGCCGCTTTCGCTGCCGGAAAAGATCGCGCTCACGCTGTACGGCTGGATGTTCGTCGGCGTGCTCTATTCGCACGCGCGCGTCTCCGCGGTATCGATCCTCTTTCTGTGGGGCTTCTTCCTGCTCGGCAGCCGCATGATGCAGCAGTCCGTGGATTCCGCCGCGCGTCTGGACGCGGTGATATTCTGCGGCGCGCTCGGCGGCGGCGCTGCCGGCGGGATCGGTATTCTGCAAATGCTGCTGTTCCACTACGGCGGCCGCGTCGCAAAGCCGCTTGAAACCTGTCTGAATCCGTTCTGGCACATGCTGGATATGCATGTGGCCGATCTCGCGGTGCGCATCTGGCCGAAGAATATGCTTTCCGTGCTTCAGCGCACGCAGTTCATCGCCATACGCGACCGTGCCAGCGGCACGTTCACCAACCCGATCTTTTTCGCCGTGTTTCTCTGCATGATGCTGCCGCTGTGCGCCTACGGTGTGTTTTACGGCGACAGCCGCAAAAAGCGCGTGATCTCGCTCGTGTGTCTCGGACTTGCGATCGGCGGCGTCGCCTGCTCCTATTCGCGCGGCCCGTATCTTGCGGTCGCGGTCGTTTTCGTCGTGCTGCTGTTTTACGGGCGGCGGTACGCGTGGCGTCTTGCGGTCGCGGGCGCCGTCGTGCTGGCGGGCTTGTCCGTCTCGGCGCGCGGCGTGTTCCGGCGGCTGCTGACGCTCTTCCACGCGGAGGATATTTCCGTCAGCACACACGCGAACATCTGGCGCGCCTGCTTTCAGATGCTGCGCGGTCACTGGCTGTTCGGGTACGGCACCGGCGTGGGGAACGTGCGGAACATGCTGCATGAGATCTATCATATTCAACAGCCGCACGCGCATAATCTGATCTTGGAATTTTTGCTCGAAAACGGCGTCGTCGGCGCGGCGCTTTTCCTGGCGATGCTGGCCGTCGCCGCCGTGCAGCTGCTGCGGCTGACGCGGCAGGGCGGCAGGGCGCGCGGCGCCGCGGTCACGCTGCTGGCAAGTCTCGCGGCGTTCTGCGCGTGCGGGATGTCGGACTACCTGTTTTACGGGCTCAAACCCATCTGTTATTTCTGGATGGCGATGGGGCTGGCGTCGTGCGCGGCGCGCATTTATGCACAACCGGCGGACGTGAAGACGGACGCTTCCGGGGATGCGGCACATGAAACCGCATCTGTTGGGGAAAGACTATGAATACGACGTTTTTGCCGATCTCCCGCCGCGATATGGAGTCGCGCGGCTGGGACGTTCCGGATTTTGTTTACGTGACGGGCGACGCGTACGTCGACCATCCGACGTTCGGTGCGGCGCTGCTGTCGCGTCTGTTGGAGCGCGAAGGCTTCCGCGTGGCGATCCTCGCGCAGCCGGATTTCCGTTCGGCGGAGGACTTCAGACGCTTCGGTCTGCCGCGGCTGGGCTTTCTTGTCACGGCCGGCAATATCGACTCCATGGTGGCGCACTACACAGTCGCCAAGCACAGGCGCGCGACGGATTATTATTCGCCCGGCGGCAAGCCGGGACGCCGTCCCGACCGGGCGGTCACGGTTTACTGTAAACGCATCCGCGAAGCGTTCGGCGACGTGCCGATCGTCATCGGCGGGCTGGAAGCGTCGCTGCGCCGTTTCGCGCATTACGACTACTGGGACGACAAAATGCGTCCGAGCATCCTCGTGGAGTCGGGCGCGGATCTGCTCAGCTACGGCATGGGCGAGCGCGCCATCCTGCGCATCGCGTCCCTGCTGGACAGGGGCGTTCCGATCCGGAAAATTCGCGACGTGCGCGGTACGGCGTATCTGGCCGACGCGGGCGAGAAGCTGCATTTCGATGCGGTCGGCGGCTGGGATTATGAACAGCTGCGGCACGATAAACGGCTGTACGCGCGTGCGTTCGGCGCGCAGTACCGCGAGCAGGACGCGATCACCGGACGCGCGATCACGGAAAAGTACGGCGATAAGCTGCTGGTGCAGAATCCGCCGCAGCCGCCGCTCGAGCGCGAGGAGCTCGACGCGCTGTATGAGCTGCCGTTCGTGCGCGATTACCACCCCGTCTACCGCAGCGAGGGCGGCGTGCCGGCGATCGAGGAGGTCAAGTTTTCGATCACCCACAACCGTGGGTGCTTCGGCGGATGCAATTTTTGTGCGCTCGCGTTTCATCAGGGACGCAGCGTGCGCTCGCGCAGCATTGAATCGGTCGTGCGCGAGGCGGAGCTGCTGACGCATCTGCCCGGCTTCAAAGGCTTCATCCACGACGTCGGCGGACCGACGGCGAACTTCCGCTATCCGGCGTGCGAGCAGCAGATCAAAAACGGCGTCTGCACGAACCGCAAGTGTCTGGCGCCGACGCCCTGCAAAAATCTGCGCGTCGACCACAGCGAATATCTGGAGCTGCTGCGGCGCGTCGAGCGCGTGCCCGGCGTCAAGAAGGTATTCATCCGCTCCGGCATCCGCTATGATTATCTGATCTACGATAAGGACGAATCGTTTTTCCGCAAGCTCGTGCGCGACCACGTCAGCGGCCAGCTCAAGGTCGCGCCGGAGCACTGCTGCGACAATGTGCTCTCTCTTATGGGCAAGCCCGGCGTCGACGTGTACGACCGCTTCTGCAAGGCGTTCTTCCGCCTGACCGCGGCGTGCGGCAAGGAGCAGTATCTTGTGCCGTATCTGATGAGCAGCCATCCGGGCAGCACGCTGCAGGACGCGGCGACGCTCGCGTGCTATCTGAAACGAAATCACTGCCGTCCCGAGCAGGTGCAGGATTTTTATCCCACGCCCGGCACGGCTTCCACCGTGATGTATTATACGGGGATCAATCCCCTGACGGGCAAAAAGGTCTACGTCGTGACCGACCCGCATGAAAAAGCGCTGCAGCGCGCGCTGCTGCAGTGGAGCCGTCCGCAGAACGCCGAATTGGTGCGCGAGGCGCTCATCCGCGCGAACCGGCGCGATCTGATCGGAACTGGCGGCAAATGTCTGGTGCGGCCGAAGAACGCGCCGGCGTCCCGTCCGCGGCACGGGCGCGGCGGCACGGGCGCGCATCCCGATTCAAACAAAAAAGGCGGTAAAAGCAAGAAATGATCAAGCAAATCAAAGGCGCGCTGCCATGCTTTCTGGCGGCGCTGATCTGGGGGCTTTCCTTCGTCGTGCAGACGACGGCCATGGAGGACGTCGGAGGCTTTACGTTCACCGGCGTGCGCATGGCGCTGGCGGTGCTGGTGCTGATCCCGGCGGCGCTCATCAGTGAAAAGCGCGCCCGAAAGAAGCAGCCGCCGCAGTCCGACGCGGAGAAAGCCGCGTCGCGCAAAACGCTCTGGACCGCCGGCGCGATCTGCGGGTTCTGCCTGTTCGTGGGCATCAATCTTCAGCAGTTCGCCTTTATCGACACGCCGGCGGGCAAGGTCGGCTTTCTCACCGCGATGTATATGATCCTTGTGCCGATCCTCGGTACGCTTCTTTTTCGCAAAAAGATCATGCCGCTCGTCTGGTTCAGCGTGCTGCTGGCCGCGTTCGGCATCTTCCTGCTGTGTCTGCGCAAGGGCGAGCAGTTCTCCTTCGGACGCGGCGAGCTCCTCTCGCTGTCCTGCTCGATCTTCTTCGCGACGCAGATCCTGTTTTCCGACCGGTACGCGACGCGCGTCAACGTGATCTCGCTGTCCTGTTTACAGTTCGCGATCGCCGGCGCGCTGTCGATCGTCTGCATGTTCGTGTTCGAGCGGCCTACGCTCCCCGCGATCCTTTCCGCCGCGCCGGAGATCCTGTATGCCGGCGTGCTGTCCAGCGCGGGCGCGTTCACGCTCCAGCTGTACGGACAGAAAAATACCGAGCCTGTTCTCGCGTCCATGCTGCTGTGTCTGGAGTCGGTGTTCGCGTCGATCTTCGGATGGCTGCTGCTCGGACAGGCGATGAGCGCGCGCGAGCTGTTCGGCTGCACGATCATGTTCATCGCCATCATGCTCACACTGATCCCCCGGGAAATTTGGCAAAGCCTTTTTCATATTAACTCAAAACAGAAAGGATGATCCCATATGGGTAAAACAATCCTCGTTGCAGGCGCAGGTCACGGCGGTCTTGCCGTCGCGGCGGATCTCGCGCGCAAGGGATACGACGTTACGCTGCTCGAAAAGAAAGCGGAGGAGGCGCTCGGCTACGACTGGACGGACATTTTTGCGCCGCAGTCGCTGATCGCCGCGGGCGTGCCGTATCCTTCCCGCAGCCTGTACAGCTACAAGGAAAACATGACGTTCTTCCCGCCGGCGCAGAGCGTTACGCTGACGCAGAACGTCCCGCAGGACGAGCGGGAGATCAAAATGGAGCGCCGCGACATTTACGCGCATCTGGTCGCACATGCCAAGCGCTGCGGCGTGAAGTTCCGCTTTGAAACGCCGGTGACGGCGCCGCTGCTTCTGGGCAGCCGCGTGTGCGGCGTGCTCGCGGGCGAGGAAAAGCTGTACGCCGATCTGGTGATCGACGCGTGCGGTATGGATTCCCCGCTGCGCAGCGCCCTGCCGCAGGTCTGCGGCGTGGAACCGGAGATCGGCGCGAACAACACCGCGTTCGTCTACCGCGCATTCTTCGCGCGTACCGGCGACTTTACGCCGGCGCACAGCTATGAAGTCTACGTCCTGCATCAGGGCAGACAGGAGATCGCGTGGGTCGCCACGGAGGACGATTATGCGGACGTGCTGATCGTGCGTTTCGCGCCGTTCGGCGAGGACGAGGTGCAGCAGGCGCTGGCGGATCTGCGCCGGACGAATCCGCACATCGGCGAAGAGATCGTGCGCGGCGGACAGTTTGCCAAGATCCCCGTCCGGCAGCCGCTTTCGCAGATGGTCGCGGACGGCTATGCCGCGCTCGGCGACAGCGCGTTCATGACCGTGCCGCTGATCGGTTCCGGCATCGCAAACGCGCTCAAGGCTTCGCACATCCTTTCCCGCACTGTGACGGACGACAAGGATTGTGCGTTCACCGCCGAAACGCTCTGGAAATATCAGGTCGGGTACTTCAAGCTGCTCGGCGCGGGCTACGCGGCCATGACGTGCCTGAAAAACGCGCTGCTGTCGATGGAGCCGGCTGAGGTCGACTTCCTGTTCGAGCGCGGTATTCTGACCGAGGATCAGATCACCATCACCGCCAACACCACCAATCTGCAGTCGATGATGAAGATGTCCGTCAAGGACCTGGTCGACCGCGCGAAGAAGGTCTGCACGGACAAGATCCTGCTGACGAAGATCCTGCGCATCGCTTCGCAGATCGCGTCCGCGACGGCGCTGTGCGCGATGATGCCGCACACGTGGGCGACGCAGAACGTGCGCAAGTGGGTCGCCAACTACAACGCGTTCTTTGCCAAGCAGCAGAAGGGGTAAGCGTCTGTGAAAACACTCACGGTGCAGCCCAACGACGCGGGGCAGCGGCTGGATAAATTCCTGACAAAAAGCCTGCCGAATCTGCCGCAGGCGCTTTTGTACAAGTACATCCGGCTCAAGCGCATCAAGCGCAACGGCAAACGCGCGCAGATCTCCGACCGCCTTGCGGCGGGGGATACGCTGGAGCTGTACATAAACGACGAGTTTTTTGAAAAGCCGCGCCCGCAGTATGATTTCCTGCGCGCCTCCAAATCGCTCGACGTCCTCTATGAGGACGGGAATCTGCTGCTGCTGAACAAAAAAGTCGGCCTGCTCTCGCACCCGGACGACACGGAGTACGTCGATACGCTCATCGGCAGAGTCAAGCGCTATCTCTACGAGAAAGGCGAGTACGATCCCGAAGCCGAGCAGTCCTTCACGCCGTCGCTGGTCAATCGGATCGACCGCAATACCTGCGGGATCGTGATGGCGGCCAAGAACGCCGAGGCGCTGCGGCTGCTCAACCATATCGTCAAGTCCCGGCAGCTGCACAAGCTGTATCTGTGCGTCGTGCACGGAACGCCGCCGCGGCGCGAGGACACGCTGACGGGGTATCTGCGCAAGGACGAGGCCAAGAACAAGGTGACCGTACAAAAAAACGCCGCGCCGGACGCCAAGGAGATCCGCACGCGCTATCGCGTTCTGGACACGCACCGCGGCCTGAGTCTTCTGGAGATCGAGCTGCTTACCGGGCGCACGCATCAGATCCGCGCGCATCTGGCGAGCGTCGGCTGTCCGCTGCTGGGCGACGGAAAATACGGCACGAACGCGCTGAACAAGGCCTACGGCTACAAGAAGCAGTTCCTGTGCGCGTACAGTCTGCAGTTCGACTTCCGGGAGGACTGCGGCGCGCTGCAATACTTGGACGGGATGCGGTTTTCTCTGCCCGACGTGTGGTTTGAAACGGCGTTTCGCGACCGTTCCCTGTGGGAACAGAGATAGGTTTTTTGTGTTTTTTTGCACTTTTTCTTAAAATAGACTTGCAGAATCCGCAAAAATAGTATAAAATAGATTCGTTATACTGGAATATTCCGGTGCAATCAATCATGAAAAGGATGGTTCAAGTGGCAAAAAGCGAAAAAAGCAAAGCGGAACTCTACCGTGAGGAACGGAAAGAACGAATTGCCAGCGCAGCAAAAAAGAACGCAAAAAAAAGCAGACGTCATCCGGGCGCAGGCCGTGTGGTCGGCCGCGTGATCGGGATTCTGCTGATTGTTGCGATCGTCGGCGGCGCCGTGTTCGGCGTGCTGAAAACGACGGGCGCTATTGCGCGGATGCAGACGGCGTTTACCGTGGGCAGCCATAAGGTCAGCGTCGCGGAGTATGGCTATATGTACTACATGCAGTACCAGAACACCGCGAATCAGGCGCAGCAGTCCGAGCAGAACTACGGCTACAATATGTACGGGTTCGATTACAAGCTGTCTCCCGAGGAGCAGGACAGCCCCTATCAGGACGACGACGGCAATGCCATCAAGTGGTCTGAGCAGCTTGAAAAGAATACTGTGGACTATATGCAGGAATTCTATACGCTGTATGACAACGCGGTCGCCAAGGGCTACAAAGTGACCGACGAGGAAAAAGCGGATATCGACGAGCAGATCGAATCCATGCGCCAGACGGCTTCCGGCGCCAATTCCACGCAGCAGAACGCCATCTCCATGTCGCTCAATTCCTATCTGAAGGTCTATTACGGCGAGGGCATCACCGAGAGCTTCATGCGGGGCATGATGGAAAAGGAAATGATCGTCCAGCGTTTCAGCGAAGAGAAGGAAAAGTCCTTCGAGGATAAGTACACGGACGAAGAGGTCGACAAGGAGTACAAGGAAGACACCACGGAATACGACGTGGTCGATCTGCGCATGTACGGTATCGAGCCTGATACGCTCGAGGCGAAGGAAGGCGAGAAGGAGGACGCGCTCGCGAAGCGTCAGGAGGCTGAAAACGCCAAGGCGCTCAAGAACGCGCAGGATCTGCTCGCGAAGGCGAAGGACGAGGCGTCCTTCATCACGGCGGCGGGCGTGTATATCGACGCGGCGGATGAAAAGGCCGAAGAGGCCGAGGACACGACCGACGCGGCCGATGCAAAGGCCGAAGAAGCCGAGGACACGACCGACGCGGCCGACGTGAAGGCCGAAGAAGCCGAGGACAAGACCGACGACGCCGACGCAAAGGCCAAAGAGGCCGAAGACAAGCAAAAGACCTACGACTCCAATACCAAGTCTTACGGCCAGACCATGTCGAACCTGACCAGCGCCGTTTCCGAGGACGCCGCGAAGTGGGCGTTTGACGCTGCGCGCAAGGCGGGCGACAAGAAGGTTTTCACCACCGAGGCGGGCAAAGCCTATGCCGTCTACGTCGTGAAGCCCGCGTATCCGCAGGAGACTGTCGACGTGCGTCACATCCTGTTCATGACGGTCGATACTTCCACGAACGAGCCGCTGTCCGACGACGAGATCGCCGAGAAGAAGGCTAAGGCCGAAGAGGTCCTGAAGGAGTGGGAAGACACAGCCGAGAAGACGTCCGACGCGTTCGGCGAGCTGGCTAACCAGTATTCCGAGGATCCCGGCTCGAATACCACCGGCGGCCTGTACGAGAGCGTGACGCCCGGCCAGATGGTCGATTCGTTCGATTCCTGGATCTTCGACGCAAAGCGCAAGGAAGGCGACGTCGAGATCGTGGAGAGCGAATACGGCTACCACATTATGTATTATGTCGGCAACAAGGATCTGGCGTACCGCAAGACCATCCGCACGACGCATACGCAGGACGACTATTCGTCCTGGCTCGAAGGCGAGCTGAAGAAGGATTCCGCCAAGGTGACGAAGAACGCGGCCGGTATGGCAAGCGGCTATGCCCGCGCCTATAAGCTGATCGACGCCACGGTGAAGTCCATCAACGCGAATGCCTCGAACACCGTGACCGCCGGATAAATATTTCGACCGGCAAAATCAAGCATTGAATATTTACGACAACACCGCACGATCCGATGTGCGGTGTTGTTTCGCTGAAAAGACCGTCGGCCGTCGGCATGTGCCGACGAAAAACCATTGACAAATCCGGAAAAAACGGTAAAATAAAACCGTAGGCTTTTGCTTTGATTAAAATGTGAGGAGAATGAACATGGATCAGAAATTAGCGCCCCTGTTTACCCCGTGGAAAATCGGCAGCTGCGAGATCAAAAACCGCATCGTCCTGACCAGTATGGGCGGCACCGACCTGTTCGGCTGGATGGAGATCCACAATCACTTCGACAAGGACGGCGCGCGCTTCATCATGGAGGTCGCCAAGAACAACGTCGGCCTTCTGCTGCCGGGCTGTCAGCCGGTATACAATCCCATGCGCGGCCAATGGCTGCACAAAAACAAAAAGATGTTTGCCGATCTCAAGGCGTGGATGCCCGAATTCCACAAGACCGGCGCCAAGCTGTTCGTGCAGCTGACGGCAGGCTTCGGCCGTTCCTTCACCGTCAGCAAGATGATGGAGACGCTCTACAACAATCCGGTGCTTCGCGTCGTCAGCAAGCCATTTATGGATCTCGACAAGATCACCGCATCCGCGAGTCCCTCGCCCAACCGCTGGTCGGATAAACTGCCGTCCCGCGAAATGACGAAGGAGGAGATCCGCGAGTTTGTCAACGCGTTCGCCGAGAGCGCGAAGCTGCTGAAGGACGCGGGCGTGGACGGCGTGGAGGTCCACGCGGTGCACGAGGGCTATCTGCTGGATCAGTTCACGTTCAAATACGTCAACAAGCGCACCGACGAATACGGCGGCTCGTTCGAGAACCGCTACCGCTTCGCCGTCGAGATCGTGCAGGCGATCAAGGAAGCCTGCGGCAAGGATTTCCCGGTGTCTCTGCGGTACAGCGTCGTGTCCAAGACGAAGGGCTTCCGCCAGGGCGCGCTGCCGGGCGAGGATTTCGTCGAAGCCGGCCGCGATATGGAAGAATCCGAAAAGGCGGCGAAGTACCTGCAGGACGCGGGTTACGACGCGCTCAACTGCGACAACGGCACCTATGACGCGTGGTACTGGGCGCATCCGCCCATCTATATGCCCGAAAACTGCAACCTCGCGGACGTGGAGCATATCAAGAAGTTCGTCGACATCCCGGTCATCTGCGCCGGCCGTCTCGATCCCGAAACGGCGGCCGAGGCCATCGCGAACGGAGAGCTCGACGGTGCGGGCTTCGCGCGGCAGTTCCTGGCGGATCAGGAATGGATCACGAAGCTGATGAACGACCAAAAGGACGACATCCGTCCGTGTATCCTCTGCCACAACGGCTGCTTCAACATGTGCCACTACAAGGGCGTGCCGAACGACCAGGATCTGTCCGACAGTCTCGGTCTGTCCCGCTGCGCCGTCAACGCGGAGACTATGCAGTGGAACAAGCATTTCATCAAGAAGACCGCATCGCCCAAGACGGTGCATATCGTCGGCGGCGGCGTCGGCGGCATGGAGGCTGCGCGCGTGCTGAAGCTGCGCGGCCACAACCCCGTCATCCATGAAAAGAGCGGCGTGCTCGGCGGCACGTTCATCCCCGCCAGCGCCGAATCCTACAAAGGCAAGCTGCGCGATCTGCTGGCGTGGTACCGCCGTCAGATGGAGCAGCTGGGCGTCGAAGTGCGCCTGAACGACGAGGTGAAGGATATCGCCGTGTTCGGCGGCGCGCCCGTCATCATCGCGACCGGTTCCGTGCCGCGTCTGCTGAAGCGCGTGCCCGGTTATGAAAAGATGATCGAGGGCTGCGACTATCTGAACGGCACGCCTGTCGGCGAGACGGTCGCCGTGATCGGCGGCGGACTGACCGGCAGCGAGATCGCGTACGAGCTGGCGCTCCAGGGCAAGAAGCCGATCATCGTCGAGATGAAGGACGACCTGGTGGCGCAGAAGGGCGTGTGCCTGGCGAACTCCTCGTATCTGCGCGAATGGTTCGCGCTCAACAACGTGCCGGTCTATCTGGAAACGACGCTCAAGGAAGTCAAGGACGGCGGCATTGTCTGCACCGGCAAGGACGGCAAGGATTTCGACGTCGCGTGCGACTCCGTCATCAGCTGCGCCGGTTACATCCCCGCGCCGCTGACCGACAAGGGCAAGAACGTGTATCTGGTCGGCGACTGTCTTGCCATCGGCAATCTGCGTTCCGTCATCTGGCGCGCATACGACGTGGCGATGAAGATCTGATCGCGCGATCGGAAGGAATACTCCCGGAGCCCGCCGCATTTTGACGATTTGCGGCGGCTCCTTTCCATATCGGCAAAAAAGGATAAGTCGGGATGAAAAAGGTCTTTCGCTTTTTCAAAAAAGAACTGATGCTGACGCTGTCGCTGGCTGCGGCGGCCGTCGGTCTTCTGCTGACGCCGATGACGGCGCAGCGCTTTTCGCAGATCGACTGGCGCACGCTCGGCATACTGCTGATGATGCTGTGCGTGCTGGAGGGCTTCAAGCAGGAGGACGTGCTGCGGCCGCTGGCGGATCTGGCGTGCAATCTGCGGCGCATGACGACGCTGACGCTGTTTCTGGTGTTCGGCGTGTTCTTCTCGTCGATGCTCGTCACGAACGACGTTTCGCTCATCATCTTTGTTCCGCTGACGATCCTGCTGTTCCGGCGCACGGACAGGGAAGCGTTCATCCTGCCCGTGATCTCCATGGAGAATATCGCGGCGATCCGCGGTTCGCTGCTGACGCCGTTCGGCAGTCCGCAGAATCTGTTCCTGTACGGGCAGGCGCAGGTGAGCGTCGGCCGCTTTATGCTGCATATGCTTCCGCTGTGCGGGATGTCCGCGGCGCTTTTGGTCGGATTCATTTTCTTTCTCTACCGCAGGGATCCGCACATGCCTGCCGTGCCGCAGACGGACGCGGACGAGCGGCCTGCCGGCCGCGCTCGGCAGCGCGCGGCGTATATCGCGCTGTTCGTGCTGGTGCTCGCGGTGATCGTGACGCGCACAAAATGGTGGCCGGCCGCGCTGCTGATCGTATTGGTCGGGATCGCGGTCACGGACCGAAAGCTGTTTTTGAAGGTGGACTACGTACTGCTGGTCACCTTCCTGTGCTTTTTTATCTTTTCGTCCTCCGTCGCCGGCAACGCGTCGGTGGCGGCTTTCCTGCGCAAGGCTGTGGCGGGGCATGAGTACTGGTGGGCGATCGGCCTGAGTCAGCTCATTTCCAACGTCCCGGCGACGATCGTCCTGTATCCGTTCACGGAAAACTTTTCCGGTCTTATTTACGGCGCGGATACGGCGGGACTTTGCTCGCTGATCGGCTCGCTCGCGTCGGTCATCAACTACCGTCTGTATGTGCGCGCCTATCCGCAGAACGGCGGCAGATTCATCAAGACGTTCACGCTCGTCAGTTGGGCGTTCTTCGCGTTCGTGGCGATCCCCGGATACTTCCTCTCCCGATGGAGATTCTTTTAAAGACAACCTTAAAGGAGACTTCGACTATGTTCTATCAGATCCGTGACGGCGTGCGGGAGATCCGCGCGGAAGAGATGTGCGAAGGCGTGCTGACGGCCGGCTTTGTGGACTGCGAGACGCTGGAGAAAATGCAGCAGACGCTGCGGTTCGCGCCGTCGACCGTGGAGGCGTGCCGTACGGCGAACGCGCTGTTCCGTTCCGGCGTGGAGGTCTATGACGACTATACGTTCACGGAGCTGCGCATCGTTTCGCCCGAAGGCGACGACGACTGCGTCGCGCTGTATCTGCGGCGCGATCTGATGCTGGTGGTGGACATCGAGGACCGCGACGGCTCCACACGCGAAAAATTCCGCGCCGCCGTGCAGCGCACCGGCGCCGGAACGCCCTCTGCCGAACGGCTGCTCAGCGCGTTCCTCGAAGCGCTGGTCCAGAATGACAGCGCGTTTATCGAAAGGACCAGTTACCGCCTGGCGCAGCTGGAGGAACAGGTGATCGACAACCGCGCGGACAAAGAGGTCAACCTCGAACTGCTGCAGCTGAAAAAAAACCTGCTGCACACGCACAATTACTACGACCAGCTTCTGGACATCACCGAAGCGGTCGAGGAAAACGACAACGACATTTTCGACCCGGACAACCTCATGGGCGTCACCAATATCTCCGCGAAGGTCACGCGTCTGCGCGAGGACGTCGATTCGCTCAGCCGCACCGCGGAGCATCTGCAGGACGCGTACACCGCGTCTTTGGATCTGCAGCTGAACCACTCCATGAAGATCTTCACCGTCATCACGACGATCTTCTTCCCGCTGACGATCATCGTCGGCTGGTACGGGATGAACTTTCAGTATATGCCGGAATTCGCGTGGAAGTACGGCTACATCTATGTGATCCTGCTGTCGGTCCTCGTCGTGGCGGCGCTGACGTGGATCGGTAAGAAACGCAAGTGGTTTTAAACCGGGAGAGGAAGGCATGAAGGCAAAAAAATACGCGCTGACGGCGCTGAAGATCCTGCTGCCCGTCGCGCTGTTTATCGTGATCGTCTGCAATTACAGCACGCTCAAGGATCTGGACGTGCGCGCGCTGATCGCGAAAGCGCCGTCCGTCTGGGCGGCGGCCGGGATCGTGCTGGGCGTGTACGCCGTCAAGGCGCTGGTCTTTGTGATCCCGGCGTCTATGATCTATATCTCGGTCGGCATGGCGTTTTCGACGCCTGTCGCGCTGGCGCTCAACTGTGTCGGGATCGCGCTGGAGGTGACGCTCTCGTACCTGTTCGGCCGATTCCTCGGCGGCGAGAAGGTGGACAAGCTCCTGCGGGACAAAAAGGGTTACGCCACACTCGAAAAGTTCAGGAGCCGCGGACGCTTCGCGTTTGTGTTCCTGCTGCGCTTCGCGTCGTTCCCGATCGACTTCGGATCGCTGTTCTTCGGCGCGTCCGACTTTCCGTTCCCGTCCTATTTTCTCATGTCCCTGTGCGGCATCCTGCCGCGCGTGATCGCGCTGACGATACTCGGCTACGGGATCTATGAGCTGATCCCCATGAAATACATCCTGATCGCCGTCCTTTGCGCCGTGCCGATCGCGCTGATCGTCTTTGCCGTGAACGCGGCGCGCAAAAAGAAACAGAGTCAGACGGGCGGCGAGGTGCGCAGCGAGCCCGAATAAAGCAGCGCGACGTCGCCGAGCGCGGGGTCGAGCGAAGAGAACGTGACGGCGCCGCCGACAAGCCCCGCGAGCATTGCCGCAGGCCACAGCTGTGCAGCGAACGCGACCGTCGTTTTCTGTACGGCCGGATCTGCCGTTTTCCAAAACAGGGCGCGCATACTGCGCAGGGCGCTTTTTTCGGTTTGCGCGATGCGGCAGGGGACAGGTACGCCGTCGGAATCGGCGCGAAGCACGACGGCTTTGCCGCGGCCGTCCCGCGTTAAAAACAGCGCGCAGTGCGTCGTCGATTTTTGCAGCCATTCGCGCAGCGCGGCTTCGTCCCACATAACGATCCCTCCGATACACGCTTAGTGTGTCGGTTTTTTTGCGTCCTAACCGAAAAAATTTTGTGAAATTTTCATTTTTCTCTTGCGCCGACGGCAGAATTCTGTCATAATAGAGAATGGTATCTTGTAATAATGGGATTCATATGGCTAAGGAGTGTAAGACGTGGACGACAATCAGAAATTGGCAGAGCTTTTATTCCCCGATGTGACCGAAACGGTAGAGGATCTGGAGCGGCGGTTTCCGCAGCGCGCCCTTCCCGAAGGCGCGAAGGTGACGCGTTTCGCGCCCAGTCCGACCGGCTTTCTGCATATCGGCGGACTGTTCTCGGCGTTCGTGGACGTGCTGGCGGCGAAGTCGTCGGGCGGCGTGAGCTTTTTGCGTATCGAGGACACGGACAAAAAGCGTGAGATCGCGGACGGCGTGTCCGGGATCATAGAGGGGTTCCGCGCGTTCGGCGTCGACTTTGACGAGGGCGTGACGGGCTTCGGGACCGAGAAGGGCGATTACGGTCCGTATGTGCAGAGCTGCCGCGCCGCGATCTATCATGTGGTCGCCAAGAAGCTGGTGCAGGAGGGGCTGGCCTATCCGTGCTTCTGCACCGAGGAGGAGTTGACCGCCCTGCGCGAAAAGCAGGAGGCGGCCGGCACGCTGATCAAGGGCTACTTCGGCGAATGGGCCGCGTGCCGCAATCTGACGTTCGCGCAGCAGGAAGAGAAGCTCCGCAGCGGCGCGCCGTACGTGCTGCGTCTGCGCAGCGCCGGCGACGAAAACCGCAAATTCACCTTTGACGATCAGATCCGCGGCAAGATCGAAATGCCGGAAAACATCACCGACGCCGTGCTTTTGAAGACGGACGGCATCCCGACCTATCACTTCGCGCACGCGTGCGACGACCACTTCATGCGCGTCACGCACGTCATCCGCGGCGACGAGTGGATCGCGTCGGTGCCGCTGCATATGGCGCTGTTCCGCGCGTGCGGCTTCCGGCCGGTCAAATACGTGCACGTCGCGCCCGTGATGAAGGAAGACGAGGAGACCGGCGGCAAGCGCAAGCTCTCCAAGCGCAAGGACCCCGAGGCGGCGGTCAGTTATTTCGTCGAGGAAGGCTTTCCGAAGGAAGCGGTGCAGGAATACCTGCTGACGCTCATCAATTCCAACTTCGAGGACTGGCGGCGCGCGAATCCCGCATCGTCGCTGTATGATTTCCCGTTCTCGTTCAAAAAGATGAGCCAGAGCGGCGCGCTGTTCGATCTGGTGAAGCTGCGCGACGTGAGCAAAAACGTCATCTCCCGCATGGACGGCGAGACGGTCGCGCGGTATACGCTCGAGTGGGCGAAGCGGTACGATCCCGATTTTTACGCGGTCATCAGCGCCGACACGGCGTATCTGACGCGCGTGCTGTCCATCGACCGCGGCACGGCGAAGCCGCGCAAGGACATCTCCGTCTGGTCCGAGGTGCAAGGCAGCGTGTCCTATCTGTACGACGCGCTGTTCGAGCCGGATTACGCGCTGCCGGACAACCTCTCGAACGCGGACGCATCGCAGATCCTGCGCGCGTGGGAAAAGGTTTACGACGCGGCGGACGACAAGGACGCGTGGTTCGGAAGGATCAAGGATCTGTGCGAACCGCTCGGCTACACGCCCAACGTCAAGGAATATAAAAAGAACCCCGACGCTTACCGCGGCCATGTGGGCGACGTGTCCACGGTCATCCGCGTGGCGGTCACCGGCCGCCGGAACACGCCCGATCTGCACGCGATCCTCGGCGTGCTGGGCGAAGCGAGGGTGCGCGCGCGCATCGCGGAAGCTCTGGCGGTTTACGAACAGTAAGAAAGGAAGTATAGTTTCTCATGGACGAAGTCAAAGCCCCTTCCAACTTTATATATGATTTTATCGACGAGGATCTGGCCGCGGGCGTCAATTCCCGTATCCAGACGCGTTTTCCGCCGGAGCCGAACGGCTATCTGCATATCGGCCACGCCAAGGCGATCTGCATCGACTTTTTGACGGCGGAAAAATACGGCGGCGAATGTAATCTGCGCCTGGACGACACGAACCCCTCCAAGGAGGACGTGGAGTACGTCGAGGCAATCCAGGAGGACATCCGCTGGCTGGGCTTTCACTGGAACAAGTGCCTGTATGCGTCGAGCTATTTCGATTTCATTTACGACTGCGCGATCAAGCTGATCGAAAAAGGCAAGGCGTACGTGTGCGACCTGTCGCAGGAGGAGATCCGCGAATACCGCGGCACGCTTACAGAGCCGGGCAAAAACAGCCCCTACCGCGAGCGCAGCGTCGAGGAGAATCTCGATCTGTTTCGCCGTATGACCGCCGGCGAGTTCCCGGACGGCAGCAAGGTGCTGCGCGCCAAGATCGACATGGCGTCGCCCAACATCAACATGCGCGACCCGGTCATCTACCGCATCGCGCACGTCACGCATCACCAGACCGGCGACAAATGGTGCGTCTATCCGATGTACGACTTTGCACACCCGCTTTCGGACGCGCGCGAGGGCGTGACGTACTCGCTTTGCTCGCTGGAATTTGAAAATCACCGCCCGCTGTACAACTGGGTGATCGAGCAGATCGGCTTCAAGGAGCCGCCGCGCCAGATCGAGTTTGCGCGGCTGAATCTGAACTACTGCGTGACCAGCAAGAGAAAGTGTCTGGAAATGGTCGAGCGCGGGATTGTGTCCGGCTGGGACGATCCGCGCATGGTGACGCTGTGCGGCATCCGCCGCCGCGGCTATCCGGCAAGCGCGGTGCGCGATTTCATCGAGCGCGTCGGCGTGTCGAAGGCCAACAGCGTCGTGGACTACGGTCTGCTGGAGGCGTGCGTGCGGGACGCGCTGGGCGACAGCGCGCCGCGTGCGATGGCGGTGCTGCGTCCGCTGAAGGTCGTCATCGACAACTATCCCGAAGGCAAGACCGAGACGCTCACCGTCGAGAACCATCCCGACCATCCCGAAATGGGCACGCGCGAGGTGACGTTCTCGCGCGAGATCTTCGTCGAGCAGGACGACTTTATGGCCGAGCCGGTCAAAAAGTATTTCCGTCTGTTCCCCGGCAACGAGGTGCGTCTCAAGAGCGCGTACTTCGTGCGCTGCACGGACTATGAAACGGACGGCGACGGCAACGTGACATGCCTGCACTGTACATACGATCCGCTGACGAAGGGCGGCAACGCGCCCGACGGCCGCAAGGTCAAGGGCACGCTGCACTGGGTCAGCGCCGCGGACTGCGTCAAGGCGGAGGTCCGGCTGTACGACCGGCTGTTCAACGTGGAGAATCCGGGCGACGATTACGAGGCGCATTTTAATCCGGAATCGCTCGTCACGCTCGACGGCTGTCTTCTGGAGGGCGGCCTGCGTTCGGCGCAGCCGGGCGACACGTTCCAGTTCATGCGCCAGGGATACTTCTGCGCCGACAAGGACAGCACGCCGGAGCATCTCGTGCTCAACCGCACGGTCGCGCTCAATTCTTCATGGAAATGATCCATCGACAGGAGGAGAGTTCTCGTGGTTTATGTAATCGTTTTTAAGGTCGTCGCGGTCGTGCTGGCGCTGTCGGTGATCCCCATCGCGATCTTTTCACCGATGGTGCAGATCGTGGGCGGCATGACCATCGGAGATACCCTTGTCGGCGAGGACGTCAGTCTGTACGATATTTACAGGATGTTCCTGAGCCGCAACGCGACGGTCCGCTCGGCCAAGGACTATCAGATGACGGACGAGGTCCGTTCGACCATGCCCGCGCTGATCACGTCCGGCTGTTTTTTGGCGCTCATCCTGCTTTTGGGGATCGCGACGGCGGTCGTGAGCATCTGCTGCAAAAAGAAACTGCCGACGCTGATCCTGTCCGCAGTATCGGGACTTGCGGTCATGGGACTGTTCCGTTCGTTCAAGGCGTTCGCCGCGCCGTATCTGGACGGCACGATCAGCATCGCCCAGCTCGGGCTTCTGAAGGAGGGCTTCCTGCGCACGATCGTTTCCGCGATCGTCAAGCTGGAGATCCTTCAGATCTCGTCCGCCGGCTTTTTGATGTTCGGCGCTGCACTGGCGCTGTTTTTATGGACGAGCGCGTTCATGCTCGTCGAGATCGGCGAAAAAAAATGATCGTTCCGCGCCGGAAATGCGGCGCCGACAGAGTTTTGTCCGCGAAAGGATGGGTATACTAATGAACAAAAAAGCGTTCGTTTTCCTCTGCGCGTTTTTTGCGCTGATGTTCGCGCTGGCCGCCTGCGGGAAGCGCACCTCGCCGTACGGCGCGGTGATCGTCGATAAGCAGGGGATGGAGCACGTCATCATGACCGACGCCAACGGCGTGACGGTGATCGACAGCGAGGGCGACCTCGTGGAGATCATGACGGACAGCGACAGCAAAAAGCCGATCGCCGCGCCGACGTCGGAGGGCACGACGTATGCCGGTCAGGTCGGCGAATACGAAACGCACGCCGTGACGTTCCCCGGGATATTGCAGGAGGGCAGCCGGGTCGAAGACCGCCGGTGCTATCTGACGATGCCGGAGGGATGGGAGCAGATCGGCAGAGAGCGTCTGATCCTGCGGCATTTGGAAACCGACGCGCGTATTACGATCTTGTCCGATATGACCGGTTCGCTGACCGGTGCGCTACGGGATAAGGAAGAGCAGCTTGCGAAGCTCTCGCCGGAGTTTTCTGTGCAAGAGTCCACCGTCACCATCGACGGACTGGAAGCATACCGTACGCAGTATGATATGGGCGAGGTGACGCAGATCAGCTATCTCATGCAGCCGCAGCTTAACAAGCTCTGCCGCATCAACTGCTCTGTGCCTACGGATAAGCTTTCTGAAGTCGACGTGGACGCCGTGCTGCAAACGCTCCGTTTTAAGAATAAATAATACTCTGACGTGAGGAGGAACCTCCATGTTGTTTTCACAGGATATCGGCATCGACCTCGGCACCGCGAACACGCTGGTGTTCGTCAAGGGCAAGGGGATCGTGATCCGTGAGCCGTCTGTCGTCGCCGTGGACCAGCGCAGCGATCCACCCAAGGTGGTCGCCGTCGGCTCCGAGGCGAAGGAGATGATCGGACGTACGCCCGGCTCCATCACGGCGGTTCGTCCGCTCAAGGACGGCGTGATCGCCGATTTTGAGATCACGGCCGAAATGCTCAAGGCGTTCATCCACCGCGCCGTCAGCACGTCGCCGTTCAGCCGTGCGCGCGTGATGATCTGCATTCCGTCCGGCGTGACGGAGGTGGAGCGCCGCGCGGTGTACGACGCGGCCAAGAGCGCCGGCGCAAAATTCGTCAGCACGATCGAGGAGCCGATGGCGGCCGCGATCGGCGCGGGGCTTCCCGTGGGCGAAGCGACGGGCAGCATGGTCGTGGACATCGGCGGCGGCACGGCGGAAGTCGCGGTCATTTCGCTGGGCGACATCGTGACCTCGCGGTCGGTACGCGTGGCGGGCAATATGTTCGACGAGGCGATCATCGCCTATATCAAAAAGAAGTACAATCTGCTGATCGGCGAACGCACCGCCGAGGAGATCAAGATCAAGATCGGCTCCGCATATCCGTACGACGGCGAGGGCGCGATGCATATCAAGGGACGCAACCTGATGGACGGGCTGCCCAAGCATGTGGAGATCACGTCCGAGGAGGTGCGCGAGGCGCTGGTCGATCCGGTGGAGGCGATCCTCGAATCGGTCAAAATGACGCTGGAAAAAACGCCTCCGGAGCTGGCGTCCGACATCATCGATCACGGCATCATGCTGACCGGCGGCGGCGCGCTGCTGCGCGGTCTGGACAAGCTGATCGCGGAAGAAACGCACATACCGGTCGTGGTGGCGGAAAAACCGCTGGATTGTGTGGTCGACGGCACGGGGATTTGTCTGGAAAGCAGTTCCATCGCCCGATTCGGCTCCAAAAGGTAAGAAGGCATGAAACAGTTTTTGAAAAGCTATACGTTCAAGGCGTTTTTGGCGGTATTGGTTGTGCTGCTGTGCGGCTCGGCCCTTGCCGCGCTGACGACGCAGAACGAGTCTCCCTTTACCACCGCCGTGAATTTTGTGTTCACGCCGGTCAACCGTGCCGCGGCAAAGGCGGCGGCGGGGCTCGGGAAGCTGCGGCTGTATTTCCGTTCCGCCGCTTACTATGAGGGACAGGCGGCGCAGCTCGAAAAGGAGCTGGCGAAGAGCCGGGAAAAGGTCGTGGACTATGAACAGCTGCGCCAGCGCGTCGAGCTGTACGAAAAGTTCCTGGAGATCAAAGAGGAACATCCGGACTACACGTTCCAGCCGGCGTCCAATATCGCGTCCGACGCGTCCGATCTGTACGGCTCCATGACGCTCAACCGCGGGTCGCTGCATGACATCCACGTCAACGATCCCGTGATCTATGAGAAATATCTGGTCGGCGTGGTGACGTCGGTCAGCCCGACGCAGAGTACCGTCAGCACGCTGCTGAACCCGTCCGTATTCGTCAGCGCGTACGAGATCCGCACGCGCGAGGCAGGCTATATCGAAACGACGGCGTCCATGGCGGCCGACGGGCTGATCCGTCTTGCCGGCGCGACGCGCACCACGGCCATGTCGCCGGGCGGTATCGTCTGTACCAGCGGTACGGGCGGTATCTATCCCAAGGATCTGCTGATCGGCGAGGTGACGGAGATCACGGACGCGACGGAGAACATTTCGTCCTACGCGATCATTCGTCCGTATGTGGATTTTGAAAATCTGATCGACGTTTTCGTTATCACAAACTTCAACGGCTGAGGCTGCTTATGATTGTCAGACAGGAATACGACAACAAGAACATTTACATACGCCGTCTGTGTCTGGCGGCGGGGCTGCTGCTGGTTGCCCTGCTGCAGAACACGGTCGGTCTGCTGCCGTCCGCCTTCGGGATCCGCGCCATGCCGCTGATTCCTGCCGCGGTATGCGTCGCGATGTTCGAGCGGGAGCTGCCCGGCATGTTTTACGGCGTGTTCGCAGGCCTTTTGTGGGACGGCACGTCCGCTTCCGGCGGCAACTTTCACGCCGTACTGCTGACGATCGTCGCCTTTACCTGCGGCGTGCTGATTACGCACGTGATGCGCAACAATTTTCTGACCGCCATCCTGCTCAGCGCCGGCGCGCTGTTCCTGTACGAGAGCTGCTGCTTTGTGCGGGACATCGTGATCGGCGGGCATCTGGACGCCGCGTATAAGATCCTGACTTTTTATATCCCGTCCGGTCTGTATTCGCTTTTGTTCCTGCCGGTCCTGTATTTTCCGATCCGCGCGCTGGAAAAGCGATTCGCCGACCGGTGACGTACTGTATACGAAAGGAGGCGCTGGCTGCGCATGGACCGTCAAACCTCCCGCAGAAGGGTTATCGCATTGATCTGTGTATTCGGGATCATTGTGCTTCTGTTTTTCTGCACGCTGTTTAAAATCCAGATCATCGACGCGCCGCTGTATGCGAAAGCCGGCTCGATCTCCTCACGCCTGTCCGTCATTCCGGCCTCGCGCGGCGAGATCCTGGACCGCAACGGCAACCCGTTGGTGACGAATCGGCAGGGCAATTCCGTCGTGTTCGACGCCACAGCGTTCCCGACCTCCGATTCCGAGCGCAACGCGCTGATCTACAGTCTGATCCAGCTTTTTGAGATCAACAAGGAGGAGTGGACGGACAATCTGCCGATCCTCTGCGGCGCAGGCGGCAAATATGTGTTTGAAGAGGACCGGGAGTACGATATTTCCGTGATGAAGGGCAGAGATCTGCTCGATCTGAACGAATACGCCACGGCGCAGAACTGCATGGACGCGCTGATCGACATGTTCGATCTGGGGGAATACAATCCCGTCGACGCGCGAAAGATCGCGTCCGTGCGCTATGAAATGAAACGTCTTGCCTTTTCCGTGAGCTATCCGTACACGTTCGCCGAGGACGTGTCCACGAAGCTCGTCGCCAAGATCAAGGAAAACAGCGCCTATTATAAGGGCGTGACGGCACAGATCGTTTCCTACCGCGAGTATGCCGACGGGACCATCGCGCCGCATGTGCTGGGCGTCGTGGGCGCGATCAGCGCCGAGGAATACGCCGCACGCAAGGACGAAGGCTACGGCATGAACGACATGATCGGCAAGAGCGGTCTGGAGAGCGCGGAGGAGGAATATCTCAAGGGAAAGGACGGCGTCCGCCAGATCTCCACCAACGCCGACGGCACGCGCAAGTCCTCCATTTTGGAGCCGCCGAAGCAGGGCAACACGATCATCACCACGATCGACGCCCATCTGCAGAAGGTGGTGCAGGATTCGCTCGCCGACACGCTCAATTCGATCTCGAAGCCCATCCCGTCCGCGGGCGCCGCCGTCGTGCTGAAGGTCAACACGGGCGAAGTGCTGGCCTGCGCGACCTATCCGTCTTACGATAACGCGACGTACACCGAGGATTATGACAAGCTGGCCAAAAACCGCGACGGGCTCCCGCTGTTCAACCGCGCGCTGCTGAGCACCTACGAGCCGGGCTCCACCATCAAGATGTCCGTTGCGCTCGCCGCGCTGGAGGAGGGCGTGATCGACGAAGACACGCGCGTCTACTGTAGCGGCACATACCGCTATTTGGAGCAGGACTTCAAATGCGAACAGGCGCACTCCACGTCTTACCAGAGCGTCGTGACCGCGCTTTGCGAGTCGTGCAACTCGTTCTTTTATGACTGCGGCAAAAACCTCGGCTACGCTAAGATCAACGAATACCGTACCATGCTCGGCCTTGCGCAGAAGACGGGCATCGAGCTGGGCGAATCCATCGGCGTGATGGACAGCCCCGAATACCGCGCTTCGCTCAACCAGCCGTGGTACGCCGGCTACAATATCCAGACCGCGATCGGACAGGGCAACCTGTTTACCCCCATTCAGCTGGCAAACTACTGCGCGATCATCGCCAACGGCGGCACGCGCTACCGTCTGCATTTCATCAAATCCATCAAGAGCTACGACTACACCGAGACCGTGCTGGAAAATGTGCCGGAGGTGCTGGGCAAGGCGGGCTTCCTGGAAAAGAATCTCGACCTCGTGCGGCTCGGCATGTATCGGTTCTGCACGGTGGGCTACGGTACGAAATACTTTTACGATCTGCCCGTCAACGTCGCGGGCAAGACCGGTACGTCGCAGGCGGTCTGGACCGGTTCCGACGGCCGGAGCCTGCGCGTCAACAACGCGTTTTTCGTGTCGTTCGCGCCGTATGAGGACCCGGAGATCGCGCTGTGTCTCGTCGGCGAAGGCGTGTCGACGTCGACGTCGCTGCTGCCGATCGCGACGGATATTTACAATTATTATTTCACGACCGACGGCGTCGTCGGCAACGCGCCGGCGGAAAACGAACTGATCGGATAAGGAGTCGGTTATGGCAAAGAAAATCGTGATCGCTTCCGGCAAGGGCGGCGTGGGGAAATCCTCGCTGACCGTCGGGCTGTGCCGCGCGCTGCACGCAAGGGGACGCCGCGTGCTGGCGGTCGACTGCGATCTGGGTCTGCGCAGCCTCGATCTGCTGTTTTCGGCGGGCGGCGCGCTGGTGTACGACTGGGGCGACGTGCTGCGCGGCGCATGCGCGCCGGAGAGCGCGTGCATCGACGCGGGCGGCGTTTCGCTTCTGGCGGCGCCGCTGCGGGAAAGCGCGGAGTTTACCGCGCCGCGGATGCGCGAGATGATCGCGGAATACGACGCGGCGTATGACTATATCCTCATCGACGCGCCCGCGGGCGTGGTCGGCGAATTTTCGCTGGCCGCGGCGGCGGCGGACAGCGCGCTGATCGTGGCCACGGCCGACGGCGTCTGTCTGCGCAGCGCGGGACGCGCGGCCGGAACGCTGCGGGAGCTGGGTGTTTCGGATCGGCGGCTGGTGCTCAACCGTTTTCACCGCGCCGCTGCGGAAAACAGCTTTCTTGTCAACATCGACGAGTCGATCGACCGCGTCGGCGTGCAGCTGATCGGCGTCGTTCCGGAGGACCCGGAGGTCACGTTCCGTCTGCCGAAGGGCGACCCGCTGCCGAAAAAAAGTCCCGCACAAGCCGCGTGGCGCCGGATCGCCGGCCGCATAGAGGGAGAAAACATCCCGCTGTCTTTTAAAAAGCTATAAAATACGACTGCAACATAGAAAGGAAGTCTTACTTATGAGCAAACCCATCATGATCGAAACGTCCGCACGGCATCTGCATGTGACGCAGGAAGTTCTGGAGACGCTGTTCGGCGTCGGCTATCAGCTCACGCCCAAGAAGGATCTGTCCCAGCCGGGTCAGTTCGCCTGCGAGGAGCGCGTGCAGGTCGTCGGTCCCAAGAAGAGCTTTCCCGCCGTTTCCATCCTCGGCCCCGTGCGTCCCGAGACGCAGGTCGAGCTGTCCGCTTCGGACGCGCGCACCATCGGCGTGCAGGCGTTCGTGCGCGAGAGCGGCGACGTCGCCGGCACAGCGCCGTGCAAGCTGATCGGCCCGAAGGGCGAGGTGGATATCGACTGCGGCGTGATCGTCGCCAAGCGGCACATCCACATGACGCCGGAGGACGCGGAAAGCTACGGCGTGCACGACAAGCAGATCGTATCGGTCAAGGTTGATACGCCCGAACGCTCGCTGATCTTCGGCGATGTGGTGGTGCGCGTCAGCACGAAGTATGCGCTGGCGATGCATATCGACACCGACGAGGCGAACGCCGCGCTGCTTTCGCCCGACACCTGCGGCGAGATCCTGCTTTAATAAAACCACAGCCGCCCGCAGACGCAGGCGGTTGTATTTTTCAATGCAATTAGGAGGACATTTATGCCGGAACAGGTCGTTTCATACAAATGCCCGGCTTGCGGCGCCGCGCTGCGCTATACGACGACGGGCAAGATGGGCTGTATCTCCTGCGGGAACTCCTACGAGGTCGAGACGCTGGAAAAGCTCGCGCAGGAGGAGAAAGCGCCGAAGGGCTTCAACTGGGAGGCGTACAGAGAACAGCTCAAGGGTTCGGAAGAAAAGCTGCGCAACACGGTGACTTATATCTGTCAGTCCTGCGGTGCGGCGATCGAAACGGACGGCGTGACCGCGGCGACGCACTGCCCGTACTGCGACAATGAAGTGATCGCGATGCGACAGTTGACCGGCGGTCTGCGGCCGAACGGCGTGATCCCCTTTGCCGTCACGCCGGAGGACGCCGTCAAAGCGGTGCGCGCGCATTTCCGGAAAAAGCCGCTGCTGCCGCGTGCGTTTTTGTCTCGGCATAAGCTCAGCAAGGTCAAAGGGATCTACGTACCGTTCTGGCTGTTCAATGCCGGCGTGCACGGCGACATGAGCTTTGACGGCACGCGGGTACGGTGCTATTCGGACAATGATTACAATTATACCGAAACGAGCCACTTCCTCGTGAACGTCGCGGGGCGTATGCGCTTTTGCCATGTGCCCGTGGACGGCAGCGTCAAGATGGACGACGACCTGATGGATGCGCTCGAGCCGTTCGATTACAGCGGCTTGAAGCCGTTTGATCCCGCGTATCTGTCGGGCTTTTTGGCCGACCGGTTCGACGAGGACCCGGACAAGAGCTTTCCGCGCGCCTCGGACCGTATGCAGGCGGGCGCGGAGAGTTTGCTGCGCGCCGAGGCGGGAGGCGGCTATGCCACGCTGACGCTCAAGCGTTCCGGCATGGAGCTGGACGACCCTTCGGTGCAGTACGTTCTGCTGCCGGTCTATATCCTGAATCTGGAATATGAGGACAAAAAGTACCGCTTTGCCGTCAACGGCCAGACCGGCAAGGTGGTCGGCGAGCTGCCCGTCAGCAAAGAGATGTCCCGTCTGTACTTCGGCACGGCTGCGGCCGCCGCGGGCGCGTTGACGACGTTCCTCGCGTATCTGCTTTTGCGGTGAGGAGGGATGCGCAGATGAAACGGGTATTCTCATGCGCCTTTGCGGTCCTGCTGGTATGCCTTCTTTGCCTGCCGGCGTTTGCCGAACCGTCGTTTGACACGAGCTACACGCGCTTCAACGATTATGCGCAGTCCGTCACGGAGGACGAGGAGAGCGAGCTGAACAAAAAGGTCGAAGCGCAGATCGAATCGCTCCGGATGGATTTCCCGGCGTGTGTATTTTTGGAACGCAATTCCACCACCACGCTCTCGGAGTTCGGCGCGGATTTTTATACACGCAACAAATTCGGATACGGCGAGGAAAAAAGCGGCGTCCTGCTGGTGCTGGATCTGAAAAACGCAAAAGTCAAGATCCTCTATTTCGGCGAAGCGGACACGCTGATCGGCGAGCCGACGCGGGACGCGATCACCGACAGCTTCCTTGCGGACTGTCGGGACGACGACGTCTCGTACTTTGAGCTGTATTCGCACTATTACGATACGGTATTCGCCGCGGTGGAAGAGGCGCGGACGAATCCGACGACGACCGATCCGAACGCGTCGCCGCAGACCGACGGGAAGCCGATGCCCGCGTGGTATCCGGAGAACACGGAGGGGTTCACCGATTTTCACGGCGAAGATCTGCCGCCCGTCGTGGACGACGCGCACATCTTCACCGAGGAACAGTTCCGCGAGCTTTCCGACAAGATCAGCGCCATGACGAAACGGCTGGGGATCGGTTACGCGGCCTTCACATCGGATGACAACCACGGGCTGACGCCGGAGGAATACTCTTCGGATTTCCTGCATTTCAACGGGTACGGCGTGGGCGACGGATACGGCGCGGTCGTATTTTATCTCAGTCTCGATCCCGAAGACCGCTGCTGGCTGACGACGTCCATCAACACATACGAAACGCTGTTCAATTTTGACGTGACGTACGAGATCGACGAGATGGTTGACAGCAGCATTCGCGGCGGCGACTATTACGAGGCGTTTTTGATGCACGCGGACTATGTGGACGCGCTGTTTTCCAACATGAGCGAAAACCTGCCCGACTGGTATCCGGAAGGTACGCGCACGTACGCGCTCGACCGGCAGGGACGCACGTTCGCCCCGTCGCCCGACGCGTCGAAGCCGCGCGTCACGGACGGCGCGGGGATGCTTTCGGCGCAGCAGATGCAGCTCTGCACGCAGACGCTGCAAACGCTTTCCCGGCAGTACGGGATGGATCTCGTCGTTTTCATCGATTCGTCCTGCCGCACGCCGAAGCTGTACCAGTATGCCGAGGATTTCTATTACTACAACGGCTATGCCGCGGACGGAATCTGTCTGTACATCGTCAACCGGGACGGCTTTCAGGTCGGCGCGCTGTATTACGGAAAGGCCGAACGGTACGGGACGCTGGGGATCGACCGGAAGCTGTCCAATTCGATCAAAAACGGCGAACCGGCCTCGGCCGTGGAGGAATATGTCGAACTGCTGACCTTCATGCTCCAGCACGACCGCCTGCCCATGAGCTGGGCGAAGCGGGTATTTTGCGTGGTCGTCGGACTGTTCGTCGGGTGGATCGTCGGCAAGACCGTGCTCAAGCGGCTGAAGAAAAGAATGACGATCGACTCTCCGATCGGCGCGAAAAGCTATCTGCTGGACGGCAGCTTCTGCGTCACCGGACGGAGCAGCTCGTTCCTGTATTCCACCGTGACGAAGACGGCGCGTCCGAAGCCGACGGAATCCGGCTCGTCCGGTTCCTCCGGCAGCAGCCGGGGCGGCTCGTCCTATTCGAGCGGCCGTTCCGCCGGCGGCAGCTACTCCAGCGGCGGCCGAAGATTCTGACAATTTCATAACGCAAAACCGACTCTCAAAAACGGGAGTCGGTTTTTTGCGCTTTTCTACGGGCGGATGCGCACTGCGCGTCCCCACAAGAAATCCTATATATATCAACGATCTGCGACATTCGTGCCCGTAGGGACGGCCATTGGCCGTCCGCGAAAACCGTTGCATATCAATATTTCCGTCACTCGCAAAACGCAAAAACTCCCGTCATTCCGAGCGCGACAGCGCGTGGAAATCCGTACCCCCGACAACGCATAAAAACAACAAAACGACACATGGGGAACGGATCGCCGCGCTTCGCTCGTGATGACGCCGCTTTTCCGGCGTCTGGCCATCCCCCAAAGCCGTGCCCCCTTTTTGGCATATACCCTGTGCGGCGGGAATATATATTCTCCGAACGCACGGGAGGGGATCGTATATGGATTGGCACAGCGGGACAAGGGAACAGGTGCTGCAGCGGCTGCAGAGCGACGCCGCGGCGGGGCTGTCGCCGCAGCAGGTGCGCGCGCGGCTGGAGCTTGGTGCGAACCGTCTGCAAACGAAGCCGCCCAAAACAGTTTTGCAGCGGTTTTTTGCGCAGTTCGCGGACTTTATGATCGTGATCCTGCTGGCTGCGGCGGCGGTGTCGTTCGTCACGTCGCGCATCAGCGGCGACGGCGGCGTGACGGATTCGCTGGTCATTTTGGGGATCGTCGTGCTCAACGCCGCGATCGGGACGGTGCAGGAGACGCGCGCGCAGAAAGCGCTGGACGCACTGAAACAAATGTCCGCGCCCCACGCGGTCGTGATGCGCGGCGGGCGCGAAATGCGTGTGGACGCGGCGGAGGTCGTACCGGGCGATCTGCTGCTGCTGGCGGCGGGCGACCGCGTTCCGGCGGACGCGCGGCTGCTGACGTCGACCGGCGTCACGACGCAGGAAAGCGCGCTGACGGGAGAATCCATGCCCTGCGAAAAGGACGCCGAAGCGTTCTGCGCGGCAACGTGCGATCTGGCGGAGCGCAGGAATATGCTGTTTTCCTCGACGGTGCTGCTGACCGGCCACTGCACGGCGGTCGTGTGTGAAACGGGTATGCAGACGCAGATCGGCCGCATCGCCGGGATGCTCGACGAACGCGAGACACCGAAGACGCCGCTGCAGCAAAAGCTCGCGAAGGTCGGCCGGGTGCTGGGGATCGGCGCGCTGGTCATCTGCGCGGGGATCTTTGTGCTCGGCGTTCTGCACAAAACGCCGGTGCTGGACAGCTTTATGCTGTCGATCTCTCTGGCGGTCGCGGCGATCCCGGAGGGACTGCCCGCCATCGTCACGGTGGTGCTCTCTCTGGGCGTGCAGCGCATGGCAAAGCAGGGCGCGATCCTGAAGCGTCTGCCGGCGGTCGAGACGCTCGGCGCGGCGACGGTGATCTGCACGGACAAAACAGGCACGCTCACGCAGAACCGTATGACGGTCACGAAGGTCGTTCCGGCGGACGGCAGCGACGACGGCAGTGTCCTGCGGTATGCGGCGCTGTGCAGCAACGCAGCCGTATCGGGCAAGCAGGACCGCCGCACCGTCACGGGTGATCCCACGGAAACCGCGCTCGTGCTGGCGGCGGCG
>JAFSYP010000077.1 GCA_017449935.1 Clostridia bacterium | reverse complement strand
CCTTGGCCTGCTGCTTTCTCTGCTCGACCAGCTCGCGCGCCAGACGCTCGTCGGAAACGGCGTCGAAGGTGTCGCCCGCCTGCGGCACGTCCGCAAGACCGGTGATCTCCACCGGCACGCTGGGGCCGGCCTTCTTGACGGTGCGGCCGCGGTCGTCGGTCATCACGCGCACGCGTCCGACGGAGGAGCCGGCCACGATCACGTCGCCGCTCTTGAGCGTACCGTTCTGTACCAGCAGCGTGGCCACGGGGCCTCTGCCCTTATCCAGCCGCGCTTCGATCACGACGCCGCGGGCGGCGCGGTTGGGATTGGCCTTGAGCTCCTGCATCTCCGCGACGAGCAGGATGGATTCGAGGAGCTTGTCGATATTCATATGCGTTTTGGCGGAGACGGGGACGCAGATCGTCTCGCCGCCCCACTCTTCGGGAACGAGCTCGTATTCGGTCAGCTGCTGCATGATGCGGTCGACCGACGCGCCTTCCTTATCCATCTTGTTGATGGCGACGATGATCGAAACGCCTGCGGCCTTGGCATGGTTGATCGCTTCGATGGTCTGCGGCATGATGCCGTCGTCCGCCGCCACGACCAGCACGGCGATATCCGTCGCCATGGCGCCGCGGGCGCGCATGGACGTGAACGCCGCGTGACCGGGCGTGTCGAGGAAGGTAATGTACTGGCCGTCGAGCGAGACGCGGTACGCGCCGATGTGCTGGGTGATGCCGCCGGCCTCGGTGGACGTGACGGACGTGTTGCGGATGGCGTCGAGGATGGAGGTCTTGCCGTGGTCGACGTGGCCCATGACCACCACGACGGGATCGCGCGGCAGCAGAGCGCTCTCTTCGTCCTCGCTGTCGTCGATGATGCGTTCCTCGATCGTGACGACGACTTCCTTTTCGACCTTTGCGCCCATTTCGGTGGCGATCAGCTCGGCGGTGTCGAAGTCGATCACTTCGTTGACCGTCGCCATCATGCCCAGCTCCGTGAACATCTTCTTGATGACTTCGGCGGCGGTGCGCTTGAGCATGGCGGCCAGCTCGCCGACCGTGAGCTGCTCGGGGACCTTGATGACGAGCTGCGGCTTTTTGGCGCGCTCGGCGGCGATGCGCTTGAGACGCTCCGCCTCGGTCTCCTTGCGCGAGCGGTTGCCGCCCTTGCGGTACTGCTGCGACTTCTGCTTGAGCTTCTGCTTGTTGACGGAATGGTCGTTCTGCATCGTGCGGTTGGCCGGCGCGATGTTTTCGTATTTTTCGTTATATTTGTCGAGATTGACGTTGCCCGCGCCGCGCGTGTCCACGGTGCGCGATTCGCCCTTGGTCCTGGCCTGCGGCTTGCGGTTCTCGTCCTTCGGCTTTTTCTTGGGAAGCTGCTGCGGCTGCGCGGCGGGCTTCTTCTGCTGCGGCTGCGCGGGGGCGGTCTTGCCGTCCTTGCCGCCTTTGCCGCCCTTGTCGTTCTTCGCGCTCTGCGCGGGGGACTCGGCCTGCGTCGTTTTATCCTCCTGCGGCGCCTGCGGCTGTTCGGCGGGCGCTTCGGGCTTCTTCTCGTTCTGCAGCGCAAAATAGGCGTCGAAGTTCTCGACCTGCCGCTGCTGGGTGAACGTCTCGAAGATCACGTCCAGCTCGTTCTCCTCCAGCGCGGTCATATGCTTTTTCTGGTCGCCGAAATACTTGGCCAGCAGTTCGAGCACGACGCTGCTCTTGATGTTGAAGTCCTTGGCGACCTCATGTACTCTGTATTTATTGATCATACGCTGTAAGTCCTCCTTTGATGCAATTGGGGTAAAGTGCGGCGAGCTTCTTGGCGAAGCCCTCGTCCTCGGTCGTCAGCACGCCGGCGCGGTAACCGGTCGCGTCGGAAAACTGCTGCATGGTGTAGTGCGTTTCGAGGACGGTCGTATCGTGGTCTGCCGCGGCGCGGCGGAATTCCCGGTGCAGCCGTTCGGAAGCGTCCGCGGCGAGCAGACAGATCCTGGCTCTGCCGTGCAGGACGGACTGCAAACACGCGTCATGTCCCCAGTTGAGCCTCCCTGCCGCGCGGCAGATCCCCAGAAGCGACAGCAGCTTATCCTGCGTCATCCGCGATCAGCTCCTTTTCCATCGCGTCGTAGACCTCGTCGGGTACGGCGCACGCGAACGCGCGCTCGAGCCGCCTGGCCTTGCGCGCCATCCGCAGACAGTCCATGCTGCGGCAGATGTAGGCGCCTCTGCCGGATTTTTTGCCGGTCAGGTCCAGAGACAGCGTGCCGTCCGGCGCTTTGACCACACGCACCAGCTCGCGCTTGGGAAACATCGTATTGCAGCCGATACATCTGCGCATGGGTATCTTTTTCTGCTGCATATCATCGCCGCCTTTCCTCGATGCGGTCTTGCTTTATTCTGCGGACTCTTCGTTCGGTTCGGTTTCTTCGTCCGGCGCTGCGTTCGCGCTCTGCGGCGTGTCGGGCTTGATGTCGATCTTCCAGCCGGTGAGCTTGGCGGCCAGACGCGCGTTCTGTCCCTTGTTGCCGATGGCCAGAGAGAGCTGGCCGGCGGGCACGATCACGGTGCAGACGTTCTCAAACTGCGGATCGACGTCCACGCTCAGAACCTCCGCGGGGGCGAGAGACGCGGCCACGAACGCGGCGGGATCCTCGTCGTAGCGGACGATGTCGATCTTTTCTCCGCCGAGCAGATCGACGATCTTGCCCACGCGCGCGCCGCGCGGTCCGATGCACGCGCCGACGGCGTCGACGTTTTCGTCGCTGCTGACGACGGCGATCTTGGTGCGCGAGCCGGCCTCGCGGGACACGGCCTTGATCTCGACGGTGCCGTCGGTGATCTCCGGCACTTCGTTTTCAAACAGACGCTTCACAAGGCCCGGATGGGTCCTGGACAGCGTGCATTTGGGATACTTGCGGGCAAGGTCCTTGACGTCCACGACGAAGACCTTGATGATGTCGCCTTCCTTGAAGGATTCGTCCGGCATCTGCTCGCTCTTGGGCAGGATCTCCTCGTACTTGCCGATCTCCACGGTCGCGTCGCCCGTTTCGGGGTCGATGCGCTGGACCTTGGCGGTGATGATCTCCTGGTTCTTGCTCTGGAATTCCTCGCGCAGCATCCCGTGCTCCGCCTCGCGGATGCCCTGCCGCAGCACATGCTTGCCCTTGTCGGCGGCGATGCGGCTGACGTCCTTCGTCTCGAGCGGGATCTCCACGATGTCGCCGGGAACGGCGCCGTTCTTGTACCGCTGCGCCTGCTCGGGCAGCAGATCGCAGTCGGGATCGGAGATCTCCGAAACGACGTTCTTGCGCACATAGACCTTCATTTCCTGCTTGTCGGGGTCGATCTCGCAGAACACGATGTCCTTGTTGTTGAAGTCGCGCTTGACGGCGGTCACGATGGCCTTCTGGATGCCTTCGCACAGGGCGTCCATCTGGATGCGCTTTTCCTTGGAAAGCAGCTTCAATGCTTCAAAAAATTCGGGGTTCATTTTTTTCGTTTCATCCTCTCTCTAAGATTCGATCGTATCGAAATCGTCCAGCTTGATGAAGCCGGCCTCTTTTTTGGTGAACGTCAGGCCGTCGCCGGAATCGAAGCGCACGGTGATGCGGCCGTCGTCGTAATCCTCCAGCACGCCTTTGAAATCGCGCACGCCGTCGATCGGGCGGATCATGCGCACCATCACGCGCTGTCCGAGGCAGGCGGTGAAGTGCGCGGGCTTGGTGAGGCTGCGTTCGACGCCGGGGGAGCAGACCTCCAGACAGTAGCCCTGCTCGATGGGATCGAGCTCGTCGAGCGGCGCGTCGATCGCGCGGCTGAAGCTTTCGCAGTCCTCGATGCCGACGCCGCCGGCCTTGTCGATGAAGATGCGCAGGTAATAGGTCGCGCCCTCCTTGGTGAACGTGACGTCCCAGATGGACAGCCCCAGCTCGTCCGCGATGCGCTGCGCCAGTCCCTGCACGGCGGCGACGGTGGAACCGCCCTTGCCTTTAGACGCCATGAAACCGCCTCCTTTATTCTGAATGTGAAAAATGAATTGTGAACATAAAATAGAGCGGGTCGCCCCACTCTCACACAGTCTCCGCCGCGGCGGAGAACACATCATCTTGCATTCAACAAATCATTGAACGTATTATACCACGGCTTTCCGGAAATATCAAGTCTTTTTTTTAAAAAAGTATAGATTATTAAAAGAATAAAAAACAGTTGACTTCAGTCTGATACTATGGTAAAATGATAATCGCTTCAGGAAAATAAAGCAAATGGAGGAAAAAGAAATGAAAAAAGTTTTATGTTTGCTGCTGGCTCTGACCATGCTCTTCTCTCTGTGCGCCTGCGGCGCCGCCGTCAAGGAGAACGCCGGGACCAAGCCCGCCGAGGCGGACGCGACCGACGCCCCCGAGGCAGAAGCGCAGGACGCGAAGTTCGTCTTCCTCGATGAGGATCTGGGCGTCGAGACGTATGCGATCGGTTTCCGCAAGGGCGAAGAAGAGCTGGCGAATACCGTCAGCGGCGCGTTCAAGGCTCTGGTGCTGGACGGCACGTATGAGCAGATCGGCTCCAAGTATGAGGACATCAAGGATTATCTCTGTCTGAAGGCGGAGGATATCGACCCGGCGGATCTGCCGGAAAGAGGCTCCGGCGACAGCAGCTTCACGTTCAAGCACGGCTTCGATCTGGACTACCCGCCCTATTCGTTCCGTAAGGACGACGGCAGCGTCGGCGGATTCGACGTGGAAATGTGCCAGGCCGTCTGCGACTACCTCGGCTGGGGCTATGAGCCCGTTCCCTTCAACTGGGAAGCCAAGGATATGGAACTGAACGCCAAGAGCTGTGACTGCATCTGGTCGGGCTTCACCAAGGAAGGCCGCGAGGATATGTACACGTGGGGCGTCACGTATTCCAACAATACGCAGGGCATCCTGGTCGCCGCGGATTCCGGCATCAAGACGCTTGCGGATCTTGCGGGTAAGGTCGTCGGCGTACAGATCGACACCTCTGCCGCCGAGCTGCTTGCGGACGATCAGAAGGCGTTGGCGGATACGTTTGCCGAGTTGAAGACGTACGAGACTTACACCGTCGCGTATAACGATCTGAAGGCGGGCGCGATCGACGCGATCGCCATCGACATGACGGCCGGCACCTATCTGGTTTCCACCGCGTCCTGATCGGTCGGCAGTCCCGCTTAAACTGAATTGACACTGTCCAAATCTTCCCGTCTGCAAAAGGGCGGGAAGATTTGAAGATTTAGGAGAAAGAGAAAGATGAGCTTATATACAATGCTTTCCACGATGGCGGACGGAATGCTGAAAACCTGCGCCATCTTCTTTCTGACCGTGCTGTTTTCCATGCCGCTGGGCATGATTGTGATGCTGCTGCGCCGCTCGAAGATCAAGCCTGTGCAGTGGATTGTCAAGATCTATATCGCCGTCATGCGCGGCACGCCGCTGATGCTTCAGCTTCTGGCATGGTACTTCGGTCCGTACTATCTGTTCGGATGGTCGATCCGCGGATACCGGTTCACGGCGATCATCCTCGGCTTCACGATGAACTACGCGGCGTATTTCGCGGAGATCTACCGCGGCGGCATCGAATCGATCCCGAACGGGCAGTACGAGGCGGCCGAGGTGCTCGGCTACAGCAAGATCCAGACGTTTTTCAAGATTATCCTGCCGCAGGTCATCAAGACGATTCTGCCTTCGGTCACGAACGAAGTGATCACGCTGGTGAAGGATACTTCTCTGGCGTTCGCGCTCGCGTACAGCGAGGTGTTCGCGCTCGCCAAGCAGATCGCGGCGTCTCAGACGTCGTTTACGCCGTACGTCGTGGCCGGCGTGTTCTATTTCATCGCCAACTACGTGGTGGCGTTCGTGATGGAACGTATCGAAAAAGCGTTCAATTATTACAAGTAAGGAGGCGGCAGGCATGGTATTGGAAATGAATGGGATCCGCAAATCCTTCGGATCGCTGGAGGTGCTCAAGAATATCAGTATGCAGGTCGACTCCGGCGAGGTCGTGAGCATCATCGGCCCCAGCGGCTCCGGAAAAAGCACGCTGCTGCGCTGCGCGACTTTTTTGGAGACGATCGACAGCGGAGAGATCTTCTACACGGATAAACCGGCGGTCACGACGAACGAAGCGGGCAAGGCGGTATATGTTAAGGCTGCCGAGCTGAACAAGCTCAAGCAGAAGTTCGGCCTCGTGTTCCAGCAGTTCAATCTGTTTCCGCACTATTCTGTGCTGAAAAACATCGTCGACGCGCCGCTGCATGTGGAGAAGCGGCCGAAGGACGAAGTGTATGCAGAAGCGATGGAGCTTTTGAAAAAAATGGACCTGGAAAACCGCGCCAAGGCGTATCCGTGTCAGCTGTCCGGCGGGCAGCAGCAGCGCGTCGCGATCGCGCGCGCACTGGCGATGAAGCCGGACATCCTCTTTTTCGACGAGCCGACCAGCGCGCTCGATCCGGAGCTGACGGGCGAGGTGCTCAAGGTCATCCGCCGGCTTGCGGAGGAAAAGATGACGATGGTCGTCGTTACGCATGAGATGCCCTTTGCGCGTGCGGTCAGCAACCGAGTGATCTTTATGGATCAGGGCGTGATCGTGGAGCAGGGCGATCCGGAGCTTGTCTTCGGCGCGCCGCAGCAGGAGCGCACGAAGCAGTTCCTGCGCAATTATCAGCAATGATCGGGGATATTCGTTACGTCCTGATGGACCCGGCGAAAAACATCACGATCCTGGTCGAAACGCCGACGCCCCCGGAGCGCCGGAGCGCGCTTGCCGCGGAGCTGATGCGGCTCGAGCCGTCGGCGGAGCAGGTCGGGTTTTTGTACGCCGACGAAGGGTGCGATATTGCGCTGTGCATGGCGGGCGGCGAGTTCTGCGCCAACGCGACGATGAGCGCCGCGGTCTGTTATGCCATGCGGGAGGGCCTGTCGTCGGGCGTGGTGCGCGTGCGCGTTTCCGGCCTGCCGTCGCCTGTGACGGCGCAGGTCGTTTCGCAGCCGGACGGCGTATGGCGCGCGCAGGTGGAGCTGCCGCCGCCCTCGGCGGTGGACGTCGTCCGTTTTTCGGACGGGCAGAGCCTGCCGGTCGTTTTTATGCCGGGCATCACGCATGTGATCCTCGACGGCGAAACGCCCGGCGAGGACGCGCAGACGCTGGCGAAACGCCGCTGTGCCCAGCTTCATGCCGATGCGCTCGGCATGATGTATCTGGACCGTGCGGCCGGGACGCTGACGCCGCTGGTATATGTTCCGGCTGCGGGCACGCTCTTTTGGGAGAGCGCCTGCGGGAGCGGAACGTCGGCGGTCGGCGCGTATCTGGCGCATGAAACGGGCAGGGCGGTAAGCGTCAGTCTGCGGCAGCCCGGCGGCGTTCTGGAGGTCAGCGCGTCGCCCGGCGGAGCGCTGTATCTTCGCGGTACGGTCGCGCGAATAAAATAAAATAAAATCGTTTCTCTTGCGCGGGTCGGCATTTTTGTGTCGGCCCGCTGCGTTTTTCTGCACAAAAAGCATTGAAAAAGACGCGGGAATATGCTATGATTACTCTGTATGAATGTATTCGATTTTGACAACACCATCTACGACGGCGAAAGCTGCTTCGACCTGTTCCTGTTTTACATCCGGAGAGATCCGGGACTTTTGCGCCTGTTGCCGGAGGTCCTGCGGGCCTTCGCAAAATACAAGAGGGGCTTGGTAACGGCGGAAGCGTTTTTGCACGAGTACGCCTCTTTGGCCGAGGAGAAGCTGCGGCAGATCCCGGATATCGAAGGGGATATGCGTCTGTTCTGGGACAGGCACATGCGAAAGATCAAGCCGTTCTATGCCGCGCTGCGGCAGGCGGACGACGTGATCGTCACGGCCGCGCCGGACTTTTCCATGCGGGAGGTCTGCCGGCGGCTGGGCGTCCGGCATTGTCTTGCGACGCGGGTCGATCCCGAAACGTGCGAAATTCTGCACTTCAATCTGCGCGAGCGCAAGATCGAATCGTTTCGCGCGGCATACCCGGACGGCAGGATCGACAAATTCTATACCGATTCCCCGAAGAACGACGCGCCGCTGATCGCGATGGCGCGGGAGGCGTACGTGGTGCGGGGCAGAAAAATCCGACGGATCAAGTGAGGAGAAGGATCATGAAAACGCGTTTGAGAACGAGGATTACGGCCGCGATGCTGGCTTGTCTTCTGCTGCTGCCGGGCATGAGCGCGGCGCTGGCGGCGGACGTCGACGGCGTGCGGTGCGAGAAAACGGCGCAGATGCAGCCTGACGGCACGGCGCAGATCACGCTGCGCGCGTTCCAGACCGGCCGCGTGCCCGCGGCGGACGTCGTGATGGTGCTGGACGTGTCCGGCAGCATGGAAAAGAACACGCCTGTCGCGCTCTCGGAGATCGACGGCGCGAAGGAATATTTTATCCGTTACGTCCACCGCATCACCGTGGATGGGGAGTCCATCGTCAAGCAGGAGGACGTCAAGGTGCATAACACGGCGCCCGCCGGCCAGACGCCGACGTGGTACGCGCAGCTGGAGGCAGGCGATCCGGAACGGCAGATCATCCCCGGCGACGGCAAGAACGGCACATATGTCTTCTATACCGGCGCGATGGAGGCGCTGCGGGCGGCGGCGACCGATTTCGTCGCTTCCGTCGCGCAGAACGCCGCGGACTACGCGGCCGATCACCGCGTTGCGGTGGTGGAGTTTTCCTCGCCCGAAAAGAAAAACGACGCGTCCCGCGGCACGCACGCGCTGCCGTATTACGCCAATATCCTCAGCGGCGACGGCACGCCGGGCGGCGCGCTGCTGTCCGTGAAGGATTCCGGCGCGCAGCTGCGGCAGATCTTTGACGGTCTGACGGCGGCCGGCCCGACGTACTCCGACGACGCGATGGCGCAGGCCGAGGCGATCCTCGCTTTGTCCGACGCGCAGCGCCGCGTGGCGATCCTGTTCACCGACGGCGGCCCCGGCTCCTACGGCTGGACTTACGACAACGACGGCACGTCGCTGCCGACCGCGAACGGCGCGATCGCGTCGGCCAAACGCATGAAGGACAGCGGCGTGCTGGTCTATACCATCGGCGTGTTCAACGAGGAGAATCTGGCCGGCGAGGTCGGCGAGAAAAATACGACGTATCTGTCGCTGATCTCCTCCGACTACCCGCAGGCGCAGAGCATGACCGAGTCCGGCGAGCAGACCGCGGAGGGCTTCTGTTCGATCGGCGATCTGCATATGGACCTGACCGGCGCGTTCGGCGGCATTTCCGCGGCGCTGGGCGTTCCGGTGGAGCAGGCGCAGGTCGTGGACACGGTCTCCAAATACTTTTACCTGACCGACGCGCAGCGCGCGGCGCTGACGGCCGCGTACCCCGGCGTGCAGATCACGGACAATGCGGACGGCTCGACGCGTATCGAGCTGGACGACGTGCAGCTCCCGCCCGTCGCCGTGCGCGAGGACGGCACGGTCGAGAATGACGACGGCGTCTTTTCCATGACCTTTTCCGTGACGCGCCGTCCGGAATTCCTGGGCGGCAGCGGCGTCGCGACCAACAGCGGCGTGTGCGGCGTGTTCGCCGAGGGTCTGCAGATCGCGCAGTTCCCGACGCCGCAGGTGACGGTGCCGGCATCCGCCGAAGCGGTCGAAAAGCTGCTCGAGGGGCAGCCGAAGACGCTGTACGCGGGACAGACGCTGTCCGCGGCGGAGCTGTATACCGATCTGAGCGGCGGGACCGGAGCCGACTTTGCGCAAATTACATATTCCGTGACCGATCCGTCGGGGGCGCCGTTCACCGAAGGCCCCGTCGACGCTTCCGGCGACTACACCGTGCGTGTGCGCGCCGTGATCGCCGGCGAGACGGTTGAAAAAGAAAAGACCGTGCGCGTCACGGTGCTGGAGGATACGCCGACGGCGATCGAGATCACGCGTCTGCCGGACAAGACAGAGTATTTCGTCGGACAGTCGGTGAACCTGAAGGGGATCGAAGTGCGCGCGACGATGCGCAGCGGCAAAACGCAGACCGTTCCCGTATCGCAGCTGACCGTCTCGCCCGCGGTCCTGTCGACGACCGGCGAGCAGACGGTGAGCGTGTCCTTCGCCGGCGCGAGGCAGACGTTCAAGGTGCGCGTGAATGCCGTCGTGCCGGTCTCGGCGCACGTGATCGCGCTGCCGGACAAGAGCAGCTATACATATAAACGGGAAGAGCCGGATTTCACCGGACTTGTCGTATACGTGAAAATGAACGACGGCTCGTCCGTGACCGTGCGCGATCTGTCGCAGATGCGCATCGTTCCGGAATCCGCGTCGCGCGTGCGCTTCGGGGAGAAGACGTTCCGCGTCACGACGATGGGCGTGAGTACGACGTTCCCGATGCAGGTGCGGATGACGTGGTGGCAGTGGCTGATCGTGATCCTGCTGTTCGGCTGGATTTGGTATTGATAAGAGGGGAGAACAGGAAATGGATGCAGCAAAGACGATCCTGATCTGTGACGACGACCGGGACATCGTGCAGGGGCTGAAGACCTATCTGGAGCACGACCGCTACCGTGTGCTCTGCGCGTACAACGGACGCGACGCGCTCGGAATATTGGAAAACGAGACGGTGCATCTGGCGCTTATCGACGTGATGATGCCCGGCCTGTCCGGGTTCGATACCGTGATCCGTATGCGCGATATGGGGTGCAATATCCCGGTCATCATGCTCACGGCAAAGAGCGAAAACGCCGACAAGGTCCTCGGACTGGACTGCGGCGCGGACGACTATGTGACCAAGCCCTTCGACACGCTGGAGCTGCTGGCGCGTGTGCGTTCGCAGCTGCGGCGCAGTCAGATGGACGACGGCGCGGGCAAGGCGGAGTCCGGCGAGGAGATCCTGCGCAACGAACGCATCGAAATGGATACGCGCAGCAAGGAAGTCCGGGTGGACGGCGCCGAAGCGCGTCTGACGCGCACGGAGTACGACATCCTGCATCTGTTCATGACGCATCCGGGAGAGGTCTTTTCGCTCGCGGAGATCTTCCGCCGCGTCAAGAACGCGGAGCCGTACGGCGCGGAAAACACGATGGCGGTGCATATCCGGCATCTGCGGGAAAAGATCGAGTTCGACGCCGGTTCGCCGGAATACATCCGCGTGCGCTTCGGCCACGGGTACTATATGCCAAAGAGGTAATCACGCATGAAGAAAGGTACGCAAAAAAACGCTGTCCGCTGGATCAGCGTCTATTTTGCCGTGCTTCTCTTTTTCAGCGCGGCGCTGCTGCCGTCGCTTCGTCTGTACTGGACGGACGCGCCCGCCGAGCTCAAGCCGCTGTTCGGACCGGTCGGCGCGGTTTTGGCCGCGGCGTCGCTGACGTTTTGCGGCTTTGCCGTGCGGCAGGCGCTGCGGGAAGCGAAGCGGCCGGCGCAGAACGTGCGGCTGTGCGGGTCGATCCCGCCGGATCTGTATCTGTGCTGCACGCTGCCGGCGATGCTGAGCCTGAGCGTCGGCACGCTGGTAAAGCCGGCGAAGGACGTGTCCGGCGTTTTGCTGCTGCCGCTGTATACGACCGGTCTGTTTGTGCTGCTGCTGTTCTTTGCGCTGCTGCTCGCATACAGTCTGCGCCGCGGCGGTCTGCGGTGCGCGTTTTCCTATACGCGCTTTTGCGACGTGCCGTTCTCGCGGCGGACGGTCGTATATTTCATTTGTCTGGAAGCGGTCAAGTGGGCTTCGACCGCGCTGTTTCTGATCTTTACGGACAATGCTTTCAAGATAAAAAAAGAGGCGATCGTGCCGACGGTCCTGTTCCTGCTTCTGGACAAGGCGGTCCTGCTGCCGGTCCTTTTCCGGACGCTGCGGCAGACGCGCGGCGTGATGGAACGGACCGCGCGGTTTGTGGACGGCGATCTGTCCGGCAGTGCCGCGCAGGCGGGCGACTATGCTTCGCTCGTGCAGCACGGCAGGGATATCGACTCCGTCGTGCGGCGCATCGGCGAATCGGCGGACGCCTATGTCCAAAGCAGCAACTTCCGTGCGGAATTGATCACCAATCTGTCGCACGACATCAAGACGCCGCTGACGTCCATCATCAACTATGCGCAGCTGCTGCAGGAGCCGGATGCGGACCGCGCGGAGCGTGCGCGGTATCTGGAGGTGCTGCAGCGTCATTCCGACCGTCTGCAAAAGCTGCTGGATGATCTGACCGAGGTGTCCGACGCCGCGGCCGGAAAGATCGAGGTGCACGCGAAGACGGTCGACCTTTGCGAGCTGGTGCCGTACGCGGCCGCGGGCTTTCGGGAGCGGCTGCAAACGCGCGGCATCCGGCTGAGCATTTATCCGGCGAAGAACCCGATGCTCGTTACGGCCGATCCGAACCTGCTCACGCGCGTCGTGGACAATCTGCTGAACAATATCTGCAAATACGCCAAGGCGGACAGTACGGTCAAGATCATGTTTCTGGAGACCGACCTTGCCTGCGCCGTCTGCTTTTACAACGAGGCCGAGCATGTGCTGACGCTGCCGGGCGACGCGCTCAAGGAGCGTTTCGTGCGCACGGACAGCGCGCGGACGACGGAGGGCAGCGGCCTGGGGCTGTCCATCGCGCATTCGCTCATGCAGATCCAGGGCGGGATGCTGCGCCTGAAAACGGAAAAGACGACCTTTACCGCACAGATCCTTTTCCGGAAGGAATAGGGCGGCGCGCTTATCCGATCCCGTCATACCGCGCGTAAAGGAGGGGAATGCCGTGCGCGAGCGGACGAACGCTTTGACAAGAAAACCGACCGACCTGTCTCTTCGCATCGCCGCGGCCGTCTTTGCCGCGCTTTCGGCGGTGCAGGCGCTGCTTTACGTCTGGTACAGGCTGTACCTGCCGGATGAACTGCCGGGCTGGTTTTATATCGTACTGGACGCCGCGTTCGTGCTGCTGACGGCGGCGCTGCTGCACGTCATGCTCCACGATATGCTCGTCTATATCCCGCAGACGCGCCGCATCGCGCTGCAAAAGCGCGGCTACATCGTGACGGAGCCGTTGTCCGCGTTCGCGCGCGCACACGCGCAGAATATCAATTTCCTCAGCCGCAGCGCCGGCGCGGGGATCGAAAAGCGCTACGTCAACGAGAGCTTCAGCGCGAAGCTGATCAACGACGTTTCCCATGCGCTGCGCGCGCCGCTGCAGACGGTGGCGCAGAACGTGCAGAAGCTGGAGGACGGCGGTCTGACCGCGCAGCAGGAGCAGGAATATGTGCGGCAGATCAACACGCTCTCGCGTGAATTGAAAAAGACGATCGAGGATCTGATCCGCATCTCCAAGGCGACGACCGGCAATCTGCCCTTCGATCCCATCGAGACGGACGCCTGCATGATGATCTCGCAGGCCGAGGGCGAGTTTTACGAGCATTTCGAGGCGCATCATATCGTTCCGGTCGTCGAGCCGTGCGCCGGGCCGGTCATGATCCTGGCCGACGAGCAGTATATGTGGTATGTGTTCGAGGGGATCCTTTCGGTCATGCTGGAATACGCCCTGCCCGAAACGCGGCTGCATATGTCCGCGTCGGCGGCGGGCGCGCACGCGATCCTGCGTTTCCGCTGCACGGTAAAGCCGGATACGCATCTGCAGATGCACGAGCTGTCCGGGATGGGCTTCGCGTCCGCCAAGGCGTTCACCGTGCTGCAGGACGGCGAAATGACCGAAGGGCTTTCGCAGGATACGCTGACGGTCGCGCTGCGGTTCCCGGCCGCCGGTCAGCAAAAAGATACCAAGAGCAGTAATTGAGGTTGCGTATGGGAAAAACACTTGTATTGACGGAAAAGCCTTCGGTCGCGCGGGACATCGCGCGCGTGCTCGGCTGTCGGCAGAACGGCAGCGGCTGCATTTCCGGCGGGCAGTATATCGTCACATGGGCGCTCGGCCATCTGGTGACGCTGGCCGACCCGGAGGCTTACGATAAAAAATACCAGACCTGGCGCATGGAGGACCTGCCGATGCTGCCGAAGCATATGCAGCTGGTGGTCATCAAGCAGACCGCCGCGCAGTTCAAGGCCGTCTCCGCGCTGATGCGCCGTCCGGACGTGAGCGAGCTGGTGATCGCCACGGACGCCGGACGCGAGGGCGAGCTGGTCGCCCGCTGGATCATGATGAAGGCCGGCTGGAAGGGCACGACGAAGCGGCTGTGGATCTCGTCGCAGACGGACGCCTCGATCCGGCAGGGCTTTGCGAATCTGCGCAACGCGTCGGAATACGACGCGCTGTTCCGTTCCGCGCGGGCCAGGAGCGAAGCGGACTGGCTGGTGGGGCTGAACGTGACGCGCGCGCTCACGTGCAAGCACAACGCGCAGCTGGCCGCCGGCCGCGTGCAGACGCCGACGCTCTCGCTGATCGTGCAGCGCGAGGAGGAGATCGCCCGGTTCGTGCCGAAGCCGTACTACACGGTCTGGGCGGAATTCGGAGATTTCCGCGCCGTATGGCGCGACCGCAGCGGCAACTCCCGCCTGTCCGACGCGTCCGCGGCGCAGAAGATCTGCGCGCTCGTCCAGAATAAACGCGCAACGCTCGTTTCCGTGCAGCGCACGTATAAACACAAAGCGCCGCCCGCGGCCTACGATCTGACCGAGCTGCAGCGCGACGCCAACCGCAAATACGCGTATTCCGCCAAGCAGACGCTCTCGCTGATGCAGAGTCTGTACGAAACGCACAAGCTGCTGACCTATCCGCGCACCGATTCGCGCTACATCACGCGCGACGTTGCGGCGACGCTGCCGGAGCGATTGCGGGCGATCTGCGTCGGCCCGTACAAGGACGCGGCGCAGAAGCTGCTGCGCACGCGGCCGCTTTCCGTCAAATATATCGTGGCGGACGACAAGGTGACCGATCACCACGCGATCATCCCCACGGAGCAGTACGTCAATCTTTCGGCGCTCTCGCATGAGGAGCGCAACATTTACGATCTTGTCGTCAAGCGTTTTCTGGCGGTGCTCAGCCCCGCCTATGAATATGAAGAGGTCAAGCTGACGCTTCAGGTCGACAAGCAGCAGTTTTTCGCCACCGGCACCACGACGCGCACGGCGGGCTGGAAAGCGCTGTACGGCATGGCGGACGACGAAGAAGCCGAGGAGGAGAACCGCGCGCAGGAGCTGCCGCCTCTCTCGCAGGGGCATTCGCTGCCCGTGCGCGCCGTCCGCGTCAAGGAGGGCAAGACGAAGCCGCCCGCGCGCTATACGGAGGCGACGCTGCTGACGGCGATGGAGAACCCCGCATCGCAGGTCGAGGACAGCCGGCTGCGTTCCGTCCTGTCGCAGACAAGCGGATTGGGCACGCCCGCCACGCGCGCGGACATCATCGAAAAGCTGTTCGATTCCTTCTGCATCGAGCGCAAGGGCAAGGAGATCCATCCGACCTCCAAGGGCAAGCAGCTCATCCGCATCGTCCCGCCCGACCTCAAGAGCGCGGCGCTGACTGCGCAGTGGGAACAGAAGCTGCAGCTGATCGCCAAGGGGCAGATGCGCGAAGACGCGTTTATCGCCGATATGCGCGAGTACGCGGCGCATCTGGTGTCCGCGGTGATCGCGTCCGACGCGCAGTTCGTCCACGACAACGTGACGCGCGAGAAGTGCCCCGACTGCGGCAAATACCTTTTGGACGTGCAGGGAAAGCACGGGCGGATGCTCGTCTGCCCCGACCGCGAGTGCGGCTACCGCAAGACGCTCACGCGCACGACGAACGCCCGCTGTCCCAACTGCCACAAAAAGCTGGAGATGCGCGGCGAGGGCGACAAACGCACCTTTACCTGCGTGTGCGGCTATCGGGAAAAGCTCGCCGACTTTGAAAAGCGGCGCGAGGAGCGCGGCGCGGGCAAGCGCGACGTGCAGAGGTATCTGCAAAACCAGGAGAAAGCGACCGCGGGCGCGTCCGCGCTGGCGGATCAGCTGGCCAAGTGGAAGGAACAGCAATAAAACAACAGGGAGACACGCCATGAAACGATGGATCGCCGGGATATTGACCTTCGCTCTGCTGTTTTGTCTGGCCGCGTGCGGCAAGGACAAGACGGTGGATCGGTCGTTCTTTTACCCGATGGGACACGAACCGAAGAGCCTGGACCCGCAGATCTGCGGCGATCCGGACACGGCGCTTGCCGTCGGCAGTCTGTACGAGGGGCTGGTGCGCATGGGCTCGGACGGCACGATCCTGCCCGGCGTGGCGCAGCGCATGGAGGTCTCCGATAACGGACTGACCTACACGTTCCATCTGCGGGAGCGCGCGCGCTGGCATATCATCAGCAATTTCAAGGATATTTACGGCGAGGACTGCGACAAGAATTTAGAGCTGCCCGTGACGGCGGAGGACTTCGTTTTCGCCTTTCAGCGCATCTTTTCCGCCGATACCGGCACGCCCGGCGCGGACACGCTGTTTGCCATCCGCAACGCGAGAGCCGTGTACAACGGCAAGCGTCCGCTGCTGGAGCTGGGCGTGCGCGCCGAGGACGAGCATACGTTCGTCATCGAGCTGGAAAAACCGAGCTCGGATTTTCTTACGCGGCTGGCGCAGCCGATCTGCGCGCCGTGCAACCGCTTTTTCTTTGAATCGACAAAGGGCAAGTACGGGCTCGGACTGACCACCACGATGTGCAACGGCCCGTTTTATCTGCACCGGTGGAACGTCGAAACGAGCCTTGTGCTCTGGCGCAATCCCGACTACGCGAGCGACAGCGCCGTGCTGCCGTACGCGGTGACGTTTATGTTCAACGACGATCCGAGCGGCTACGCCCGGCGCGTGAACGACGGCACGTATGACGCCGCCCCGATCCGTCCGGAGTATATCGGCGATCTTGACGATAGCACGCGCGTGCAGAACGTGCAGAACATCGTGCGCGGTCTGGCGTTCAACTGCAGGGACGAGCTGATGCAGAACGCGTATCTGCGCATGGCGCTGTGCAGCGCGTTTTCGCCGCAGTCTCTGGAGATCGAGGACAAGCTCCCGGCCGAGGGCATCCTGCCGTCCGTATGCCGCGTCAGCGGCGAGAATTACCGCGAGGCGGCAGGCAAGGCGGAGCTTTTGGAAGAGAACGCGGAGAGGGCGCAGCTGTTCATGCAGTTTGCGCTCAAGGAGACGGAGCAGACGCACATTTCCGTGCAGATCCTCTGCACCGCGGAGTATGAAACGGCCATGCGCAGGATCATCCAGTGCTGGCAGAAGGTCTTCGGCGTCCTGGTCGCGGCGTCGACCGCGGTCTGCACCGAGGAGGAGCTGCAAAAGGCGCAGCGAAACGGCGATTTCCAGATCGCGCTCGTGCCCATTCAGGCGACGTCGACCTCCGCCATGCAGAGCCTGTACGACTTCACGCATGACGAGGACAACGGACTGGGCGTGACGAACGAGGAGTTCGACGGATATATGCAGGCGGCGCTGACCGCGCCCTCGCCGCAGAGCGCGGCGATGTGCTGCCGACAGGCGGAATCCTACCTGATCCGCACCGGCGTGTTTTACCCGCTGTTTGCCGAGTCGAGCTGCTTCGCGTTTTACCCCGGCGCCGTGGACATTCTGCTGACGCCCTGCGGCGACAACGTCAGCTTCATCCGCGCGCGTAAGACGGACTGACGGAGCAAAACGGCGGCGTGAAAACCGGTTTTCACGATCTGTACGCCAAAGCCCGGACAGTACGCGGATCTCGTTTTGACTTGAGGGGATGTGTGAGAAGACTTGAAAATCATGGTCAGCGCCTGTCTTGTCGGAGAGGAATGTAAATACAATGGCGGCGATAATTTTTGCGCAGAGCTGACGGAGTTTTTGCAAAACCACGAAGCGATCCCCGTTTGCCCCGAAACGGCAGGCGGCTTGTCCACGCCCCGTTCGCCGTGCGAGATCGTGAACGGGATCGTGATGAATGCGGACGGAGAAAACACCGACCTTGCTTTCCGGCGGGGCGCGGAGAAATGCGTCCGGCAGGCAAAAGAGCAAGAAGTCGATCTGGCGATCCTGCAGTCCCGCAGTCCGTCCTGCGGCGTAAACCAAATCTATGACGGCACGTTTTCCGGCCGTCTGATCAAAGACTCCGGGGTGTTTGCGTCGCTGCTGCGCGAGAACGGCGTCCCGGTGGTGGACATTGAAGACCTGCTGCGGCAGATCCGGTAAACCGTGTGAACACAAATGAGAGATATTCGATTATTTGAAAGCAAAATGAAAAACGGAAAGAAACCTGATCCGAATGTGATTCATCCGATCGCAGGTTATGATAAAGAGATATATGTTAAGCCGACGATCAGGAACCCGAACATCGAGGTCGGAGATTTTACATATATCGCAGATTCGGAATTTGAAAGCCATGTAACGCACTTTTATCCGTGGAGCAGAGATAAACTGATTATCGGAAAGTTCTGTCAGATTGCCGCCGGCGTAGAGTTTGTGATGAATGATGCAAATCACCAGATGAACGCCGTATCCACTTTTCCGTTCTATACGCTTGAGGGCTGGGAGATGGACGCGCCTGATTTATCGGATATGCCGTTTAAGGGCGATACCGTCATCGGCAACGACGTGTGGATCGGACAAAATGCCGTCATTCTTCCCGGCGTTCATGTCGGTTACGGCGCCGTCATCGGCGCAAACAGCATTGTAGGGAGCGATATTGAGCCGTATTCGGTTGCAGTCGGAAATCCCGCAAGAGTTCTGCGCAAACGCTTTGATGATGAAATGATCGGACTGCTGATCCGGTTCGGTTGGTGGGATAAAAGCATTGATGAAATCAACAGTCTGATCCCGATACTGACAAGCAGTGATCTGACGACGGTCAAGTCGGAATTGACGAAGAGAATGAACTGAATCTTCGCGGGCAAACGAAAATGGAAACGGTTCTTTTGGGATCCCCCTGCGCGAAAGGAGAGCTATGGAAAAGAAGAAACACTCTGTCCGGCACGCGCTGGCCGTGCTGCTCGCGTGGGCGACGGCGGCATTGTGCGCTGCGGCGATCTTCCTCTTTTCTTCGCAGAACGGCGCGGATTCCGCCGAGCTGTCCGGCAGCGTGATGCTGCCGTTCGTGCGCGTCCTGTACGAGCTGTTCGGCGACGCGTCGCACAATGTGTTCCGCAAATTCGCGCATTTCTTTATCTTTGCCGCGTTGATGTTTTTCGTGTATCACGCGTTTTTCCGCACACGCCGCAGGCGGCGGCTCTCGCCGGGCTTGCCCTTTCTGCTGTGCGTCCTGTATGCCGTGAGCGACGAAGTGCATCAGCTCTTCGTTCCGGAGCGTGCGTGCCGTCTGTTCGACGTCGGCGTGGACGCGCTGGGATGCGTGCTGGGCGGCCTGTGCTTTTATCTTTTGGCAATGCTGTGCATTCATATATCCGGGAAAAGCAAATCAAGGAGGACTTTGTCATGAAAAAACTGTTGAGCTTGCTGCTTTGCGTGTGTATGCTGCTGTCTTTGCCGACGGCGGCGTTCGCCAAAACGAGCTGTAACTGCGGCCATTCGCCGGTCATTTATGTGCGCGGCTTCGGCGGCCCGCTGTACAATACCGAGACGGGCAAGCGCATCTACGAGCCGGCGAAGGAGGATTACAAGAAAGCGGCGCCGTATATTGCCGGCGCGGCGGTCGCGCTGCTGTGCCGCAGCTATCCGCTGTTCTGCACGCTGGGCATGAAAGCGGCCATGATGCTGCTGGGCGAGATCGCCTGCGACGAGACGGGTACGCCGCTGTATCCGACCAACGCGCACGAATCGCTCCCGACAACGGACGTTCACGGAAAGTACCAGCGCGAGATCGCGGACTATGTGTTCGACTATGACTGGCGGCTCGATCCGTTCGACACGGCGGAGAATCTGCATACCTACGTCGAGCGCGTCAAATCGCTGACCGGCCACACGAAGGTATCGTTCGTCGCGCACAGCATGGGCAGCGTGATGCTGGCGACGTATTTGTCCGAATACGGCAGCGACGACGTCGACGCGGCGGTTTGTCTGGCACCTGCGTTCGGCGGCGTGACGATCATGGGCTCTCTTTTGAGCGGCGAAGCGGACATTTCGGACAAGTCCGAGGAGCTGGCGAATTTCCTGCTGTCCGTGCCGGCGCTTTCGGATTCTCGTTTGCAGCTTCTGGTGCGCGTGTGCCGGAAGCTCCGGCTGTTCCCGCCGATCCTGCGCTGGCTTCAGGGCTCGCTGGACAGCCAGTTCGACCGTGCGTTCCATGAGTGCCTCGGCCCGCTGTTTGCGCAGATGCCTGGGATCTGGTCGTTCGTGACGGACGAATACTACGAACGCGCCAAGGCGTTCTGCTTCGGCGGCGACGCGAAGTATGACGAGCTGATCCGCAAGATCGACCGCTACCATTACGAGGTGCAGGCGAACCTTCGCAAGCTGCTGGACGACGCACAGCAGAACGGAATGCGTCTGGCGATCGTCAGCGGCTACGGCATCTCCAGTATGCCGCTCAGCCGTGCGCATACGCAGCAGTCCGATTTCCTCATCACGACCAAATGCTCGAGCCTCGGCGCGTACAGCGAACCGTTCGGGCAGTCCCTGCCGGAGGGCTACACGCAGGCCGTGCAGGACGGGCATGACCACATTTCGCCCGACCGCCTTGTCGACGCGTCCGCATGCGCGTACCCCGAGCGGACGTGGTTCATCCACTCGCTGATGCATTTTGATTTCCCGTATAAAAATACGGCGTTCATACGCTGGCTCGTGGAGCAGCCGGCGGAAACGACCGTGTTCACAAATCCCGAATATCCGCAGTTCCTGCTTCAGGACGGGCATGAGCTGCGTCCCGTAACGGAATAGAAAGGAAGCGCAAACATGAAATACGCTGTTGTTCTTTGCGACGGCATGGCGGACTATCCCGTGCCCTCGCTCGGCGGAAAAACGCCGATGATGGTCGCCGACAAGCCGCATATCGACGCGCTCGCGCAAAAGGCGGAGGTCGGCCTGGTGCGTACCGTGGCCGACGGACTCAAGCCCGGCAGCGACGTGGCGAACCTGAGCGTGCTGGGATACGATCCGAAGAAATACCATAAAGGCCGTTCTCCGCTGGAGGCGGCGAATCTCGGCGTGCAGATGCTGCCGGACGACGTGGCGCTGCGCTGCAACCTCGTCACGCTCAGCGACGACGCGCGGTACGAGGACAAAACGATGATCGATTATTCCGCCGGCGACATCAGCACCGCCGAAGCGCACGAGATCATGGAAACGGTGCGCGCGCATTTCGGCAGCGAACGGTTCGACTTTTACGCCGGCGTGAGCTACCGCCATTGTCTGATCGTGCATCACGGCACGATGGATCTGGGCAAAATGACGCCGCCGCACGATATTTCCGGCCGCGTGATCGGACAGTATCTGTCCGATTCCCCGAACGCCGCGCCGCTGATCGCCATGATGCGCGAGAGCGTTTCGCTGCTGCGCGACCACCCGGTCAACAAAGCGCGCGTCGCCGCCGGCAAGCGTCCGGCGAACGCGATCTGGTTCTGGGGCGAGGGCACCTGCACGGCGCTGCCCGCGTTCGAGGAGCTGTACGGCCTGCGCGGCACGATCATTTCCGCCGTCGACCTTTTGGGCGGCATCGGCTTTCTGGCGGGGATGCACACGCCGAAGGTCCCCGGCGCGACCGGGTATATCGACACCAACTGGGTCGGCAAGGCGCAGACGGCGGTCAAGGAATGGCAGAGCGGACAGGATCTTGTCTATCTGCATTTCGAGGCGCCGGACGAGTGCGGCCACCGCAACGAGCCGGAAAACAAGGTGCGTTCGATCGAGCTGATCGACTCGGTCGTGCTGCCGATCCTTCTGGACTATCTGGAAAAGCAGGGCGAGTACAAGGTGCTGCTGCTGCCCGATCATCCCACCCCGATCGTCACCATGACGCATGCGCGCGATCCGGTGCCGTATCTGCTGTTCAGCAGCCGCTGTCCGCGCGCGGGCGTGCCGACGATCAACGAGGAAACGGCGCAGGCGACCGGCGTGTTCGTCGAGGAAGGTCCGTCGCTCATGCGCAGACTGATCGACATTGAATGACATTGAATAAAGAGGGATAAACCATGAAAACTACGGCTGTGCGTCTGTACGGCAAGGACGATCTGCGGCTGGAATCCTTCGAGCTGCCGCCGATCCGGGACGACGAAATACTGGCGCGCGTGATCTCGGACAGCATCTGCATGTCCTCCTACAAGGCGACCGATCAGGGCGCGGCGCATAAGCGCGTGCCGGACGACGTCGCGCAGCATCCGGTCATCATCGGACACGAGTTCTGCGGCGAGCTGCTGAAGGTCGGCGCGAAATGGGCGGATCGGTATGCCGAGGGCAGCCGGTTCGTGATCCAGCCTGCGCTCAACTACAAGGGCTCGCTCGACGCGCCCGGTTATTCCTACGCCTATATCGGCGGCGACGCGACGTACGTCGTGATCCCGAACGAAGTGATGCTCATGGACTGTCTGCTGCCGTACGCGGGCGACGCGATGTATAAAGGCTCGCTGACCGAGCCGTATTCGTGCGTGGTCGGCGCGTTCAACGCGTCGTATCACACCAAGCGCGGGACGTATGTGCATCATATGGGCATCCGCGAGGGCGGCAATATGGCGATCCTCGCGGGCGCGGGGCCGATGGGCCTCGCGGCGATCGACTACGCCGTCCACGGCCCGCGCAGACCGAAGAATCTGGTCGTGACGGACATCAGCGCTGCGCGTCTGCAGCGCGCCGCGGCCATCATGACCGCCGAGGACGCGGCGAAAAACGGCGTGTGTCTTCGGTTCGAGAACACATGGAACATCAATGCCTATGAGGCGCTGCACCGTATCGCGCCGGAGGGCTTCGACGACGTGTTCGTCCTCGCGCCGAACACCTCGCTGGTGGAAACGGCGGACAAGCTCCTCGCGCCGGACGGCTGCATCAATTTCTTCGCCGGTCCCACGGACGCGAATTTTTCCGCGCCGTTCAATTTTTTCAACGTACATTACAGCGGCACGCACGTCGTCGGGACGTCCGGCGGCAACGCGCAGGATATGCGCGAGGCGCTGGAGCTGATCAGCACGGGCACGCTGCATCCCGAAGCGCTCGTGACGCACGTCGGCGGCCTCGACTGCGTGATCGAAACGACGCGCCGGCTGCCGCAGATCCCCGGCGGGAAAAAGCTGATCTATACCGGCATTTCTCTGCCGCTGACCGCGATCGAGGACTTTGACAGGCTCGGCGAGAGCGACCCGATGTTCCGTGCGTTGGGCGAAGTATGCGCGAAGCATAACGGACTTTGGAGCGCCGAAGCGGAGCGTCTGCTGCTCTCCGAAGCGAAACCGATATGACGTATGATCTGTTGATCCTCGGCGGCGGGATCGCCGGAACGACGGCCGCTGCGCTCTCTGCGCGCAAGGGGCTGCGGACGGCGCTGCTGTGCGGCGGACAGCTCGGCGGCGTCTGCCTGCACAGCGGGTGCATCCCGGCGAAGTTCTGTCTGCAAAACGATTTCCCGGACGACGCGTCCCGCGCGAAACGCCGCGCGGACGTGATCGGGACGCTGTCGGAGGGCCTGCTTTCGCGTCTTGAGAGAGTCGATATATTCTATGAAAACGGCGCGCTGCGCGGCAAAACGGACGTATTCTCCGTGCTGTGCGGCGTGCGTGGTCTGACGGCGAAAAACGTGCTGCTCTGCACCGGCTCCGTGCCGCACAGGCCGGGCCTTTCGCCGGAGGATATTTTTACTTCGGATACGCTGCCGCAGCGCGCCGTGATCCTCGGCGCAGGCGCGGCGGGACTGGAATGCGCGTCGTACCTGCGAAAAAGCGGCGCGGACGTGACGCTGCTCGAACAGCGCGACAGGCTGCTGCCGCAGGCGGAGCCGGAGATTTCCGCGGCGCTCCTGCGTTCTTTTCGCCGCAGGGGGATCGCCGTGCGTTTCGGCGTCGACACGCCGCCGAAAGGGGAGACGGTGATCTTTGCCGACGGACGCGTGCCGGCCGTGCGGGGGATAGGTCTGCGTACAGTCGGTCTTGCGAAGGTCGTGACCGACGCGCACATGCAGACGGCCGTGCCGGGACTGTACGCCGCGGGCGACGTACGGGGCGAAGAAATGACCGCCCATGCCGCCGCGCGTGAAGCGCAGTGCGCCGTACGCAGGATCTGCGGCGAGGCGGACGCGGTCGATTACAGGGCGCTCCCGCACGTTCTGTTTACCGATCCCGCCGTGATGTGGGTCGGCGAAACGCAGCGCGGCGCGCAGGAACGCGGCGTGCAGGCGCGCGCCGTGACCGTACCGCTCCGATCCGTCGGCGGGTATCTGGCGGCCGGCGGCGACGGGACCGGCGTATGCAGGCTGGTCGCCGACGGCGCGGGTACGATCCTGGGCGTGCATCTGTGCGGCGGCGACGCGCCGGAATTGAGCGCGGCGGCCGTGGTGCTGGTGCAGCAGCGCGTGCGCGTGCGGGAACTCGAACGCATGACGTTCGCGCATCCGACGGTCGGCGAAGCGCTGCGCGAAGCAGCCGCCTGTTTGGAGGACAGGCAGTCATAACGGACAAGGAGGCAGATTATGATCCGGAACACCGTGACCGACGCGATTCTTTCGCGTCAGACGATCCGCGCCTACAAGCGCGAACAAATCTCCGAAGAGATGCTGGAAACGCTTATGCAGGCGGCGAAGGCGGCGCCCAGCGGGCGCAATATGCAGCCGTGTTATGTGCGGTTCGTGCAGGACGCCGACATGCTGCACGAGATGCACATCGACTTCAAGAACCTTGTGGGCTGGGACACGCCTGCCTACACGCGCAGCGACACCAATCCCTTTTACCACAACGCGCCGATGTTCGTATTCATCTATGCCGCGAACGACAGCGCGATGGACGCGGGCATCATGACGGAGAATATCTGCATCGCCGCCGAGGGCATGGGGCTCGGCACGTGCATCGTCGGCAGCGCGGGCGCGCTGTTCAACGACGAGAGCGGCAAAAAGTGGAATGAAAAGCTGCACGTTCCGCGCGATTTCCGCTACCAGATCGGCGTCTGCGTCGGCTATCCCGACGAAACGCCGCCGCGAAAGCCGCGCTTCGACGACCGGATCGAGGTTATCCGCTGATACGGCCCCGCGATGCGCATTCACACCGGAAACCGTTGTATTTCAACAATCTGTCAGAGTCATTCCCGTTTTTTGTATTCGATCTTTCCGAACAGCAGACGCTTTTCCATTTCATCAATATCGTAGGACGCGGGCGGACGGTCTGCGTCCTGCTTTTTTTCGCGCAGCGGAAACACCCCCGACCAGCCGTGCATTACGGATTGATCGAGGATCGCGCGCTGTTTTCGCAAGTCGCCGGGCGCCATTTCCTCCAGCTCACGCAGGATCATTCGCTCGGCGTCTGCCGTCATAGGCCGACGAATCTTTCTGCGCATCTGTGCATACGACACAAACGCATCGCGCAGCGGCGCGGGCGTTTTATTCTCTTGTCTTGTCTTATCTATATCTATTCTATTTATGTCGATAGCTTGCACTGTATTATCTCTGGAATTTTTTCCGTCAAAAGTCCCGTCAACCTGATTGTCATTTTCCTCGCGTTTGTCAGAAAACCAGAGCATTTCGTAGCGCGTCGGGCAACCCCTGCCGCCCTGTTCACAGCGCAGGAGTCCCGCCTCGACCAGCTTGTCCCGTGCGAGCAGCGCGGTTTTCTCCGTCTTCGCGATCATAGCGGCCAGCCGTCGGCTGTCGACCTGCACTGACGCCGGCCAGTCGCACCCGTTGAACAGCGCGATCATCTTGTACCACAGAAGCTGCGCAGACGTCGGCAGATAATGCGCAGTCAGCCAGCGTTCAAAGGCGTTGATCTGCGTGAGGTACCGCTGCGGACAGCGCGCCTCT
>JAFSYP010000076.1 GCA_017449935.1 Clostridia bacterium | reverse complement strand
TGGCGAGTTAGGTTGGCAGATGCCTTTGCCTGCTTAATTATATATACCTGATACTTTATGGCTGGTTCTTACCGGCTTGGTTATTTATTCCCTTTCTGTTATCCCATCCCGCGTGGAGTTTTCATAACAATGACAATCAAGGAAGATGTGCTATATCCCCCAACTTTCCGTGAACAGCAAAAAAACAAACCGGCGCCGGGAGCGTGCATTCCGCATCCCATCGCGCCGGTTGATCGTCGATTATCTTGTATTGGTCCTCAGTCCGGATAACGGACCGTTCTGCCCGTGAACGTCTCGGCAAAGCGCACGGCAATATCCGTCGCCGTCTTTTGGAAGAAGCCCAAGAAGCGGATCTGTGACAGGAGCGCCTTATCCTCCCGTCCGTCCGCCAGCGCCTTGACCTCTTTCATTTTCGCAAAGTCGTACCAGCGCACCACGCGCGTTTCGTATTTGTCCGGCGTCTGCTCGTCCAGCTCGATGACGCGATACCCGAACTGCGTGGTATATGCGTCGCCGCTGTATCTCGTGGACAGGGAATTGACGATGTCGATGCCCTTGTATCGCACGCCGAACGCGTTGGAGTGGTCGTGTCCAGTGAAGATCGCCAGCACGTCTGCGCGCTCCGTCATGGCGGCAAACTGACCGTGGTCGTAATATCCGCAGCACGGCTTTTCATGGAGCATACCGTAGTTTTGATACGCCTTTGAAAAGCGGTAGTATTCGCCCGTGGCGTCGATGCGCGGGTAGGAGAAGAGCGTCCGGTGATCGACCTTTTCCAGCGCCTCGTAGATCTGCGGGACGATGATGTGCTGGAACGCGAGAGAATAGATCTTCTTTCCATTTTCGGATTCGATCGCAGCGGAGCGTTCCCGATACCACGCCACCTGATCCTCCGCCACGTTGGCGTAATGATCCTCGCCGTCATAGTCGCCCGAATCGAAGACCCAGAGGTTGAACCGGCATTCGTCGCTTCCCGACGCGCAGATCGGGATAAGATATGTGCCGCAGCCCGTCAGCTGTTCGCCGTCGTCGATGGAAATGGAACAGGCGTACGCGTTATACAGCGCCATGACCTGCTCGCGCGTGTACGCGCCGTTTTCCGAATCGTGATTGCCGAACGTCACCGCTACGGGAATCTTGCGACTTTCAAACACCTGCATCAGCGAATCGACGCGCTTTTCGGTGCGTTCATACGTTTTCTCCGGCGCCAGGTCGCCGGTCAGCATCACAAGATCGGGCTGTTCGGCGTCGCACGCCATCGCGATCAGACGCGTGGACTGCCGGACGTTGTTGTCGTGCAGATGCGTGTCCGTGATGTGCAGGATCTTAAACCGGCCGTCGCTGCCGAAATGCATCGGCGCAGCGGTCAGACCGTCGTCCGCGACAGCGGCGGCAGTCAGTGCGGCAAGCGCGGCAATCGTCACGCAGAGCAGCAGGGACAAAAAAGCCTTGAATGTTTTTTTCATTTTTTCGTTCCTTTCCGGAAACCGGGATGCGTCATCTCCGTCCCGAATCCCCATTCAGGACCGGAGAAATGACGGGCTTACCTTCTCTGTCCAGCAGCGGCGTCATGCCGCCGGCATAACCGCTCGCGTGAAACAGATACTGCACGCCGGACTCCTTGTCGATCCAGATCTCCGTGGTTGTCATCGTTCCCTGCGAATACACCTTTTCAAATCTGTCGGCCTTTGCCATCGTATTTGCCTCCTTTATTGTTGCGCCGCACAATCGGTACGTGCGGCGTTTTACATGTATTATCTATGTAGCGGCGCAAACGGATCAATTCATCGTGCGGATGATCGCGTCGATCCGCCGGGCAACGGCTTCAAAATCCGCTTCCTTGTAGCCCTTTGTCGTCATGGCGGCGGTACCGATGCGGATTCCGCTCGTTTCCACGGGGCTTCTTTTATCAAACGGAACGCAGTTTTTATTGACCGTAATATCGTGCTTGTCCAGCGTATCCTGCACGCGTTTACCGGTCAGATGCGGATGCGTTTCGCTCAGGTCGATCACGAACAGGTGATTGTCCGTACCGCCGGTCACGATGCGGTAGCCCAAGCGGATAAACTCGTCGCACATGGCCTTGCTGTTGCGCACGACGCGGCGGATGTACTCCCGGTATTCCGGCGTGCACGCCTCCTCCGCCGTGACAGCCTTACCCGCAACGGCGTGCTGCAGCGCGCCGCCCTGGCAGCAGGGGAAAACGCCGCTGTCGATCTTGCCCGCCAGCTCTTTGCGGCAGAAGATCAGGCCGCCGCGCGCGCCGCGCAGCGTCTTATGCGTGGTGGTCGTCACGATGTCCGCGATCCCGAACGGCGACGGATGCGCCTGTCCCGCGACCAGTCCGGCGATGTGCGCCATATCCACCATGAAATACGGCCGGTACGCCTCGTCGCCGAGCTCGGCGCAGACCTTTTCGATCGAAGCGCGGATCGCCGCGAAATCGATGATCCGGGAATACGCGCTCGCGCCGGCCAGCACCAGCGCCGGTTTGCAGTCGCGGATCTTCCGCTCAATGTCCGCATAGTCGATGAAGCCGTCCGCCGTCAGATCGTAATTCACCACATGAAAGATCTTGCCGACGATGTTCACCGGACTGCCGTGTGTCAGATGCCCGCCGTCGCTCAGGCGCATGGACAGGATCGTATCGCCGGGCTTCAGCACAGCCATATACGCCGCCAGATTGGCGGAAGAACCGCTGTGCGGCTGTACGTTGACGTGGTAATCCGTATCGAACACCTTGCGCCACAGATCGCAGCAGTATTCCTCCAGCTCGTCCACGAACTGGCAGCCGCCGTAATAGCGCCCCTTATGACCGGAATAGCGGTCGGTCGGGTACCCTTCGGAATATTTGTTGGTCAGGCACGAAGCCAGCGCACGGCGAACGTCTTCGCTGACGAAATTCTCACTGGCGATCAGTTCGATCGTCTTGTTCTGCCGGTTCTGCTCTTTTTCGATGATGTCAAAGACCTTGGACATGGACGGTCACTCCCCTTTTTCAAACTAACGGATTTGATTGTATCATAAATCGTTTCGCGTTGCAACAGGTAATCTCATAATCGCAGGCAAGACGTGCCGAAACGTCGAAGCTTGAAACGAGCCTCTCTCCGGAGCACCATGCGTGACGGAAGAGAGGCTCTGTTTTATCCTGTTTTCAGCGCGCGGAAAACGGCTGCCGCGTCACTTCGCGCGGCGCACGCCGATCAATACCAGATCCAGCCGAACAGAAGGATACGGATGAGCTGCTGCCACCAGGCATAAGAGACGGTGACATAAGCGGGCGCTTCCGGATACTTCGCCTCGGGATCGCAGTATTCGTTGATCATTTCATAGAACGGATGGCGAAGCTGCACCGTGCCGACGCCGACCGCCTTATACGACTGGCGATCCGATTGGATCTCCAGGATCTCCGGATCGGCGCTGAAGAAAGCGTCAATATAGCTCTGCTTTTCGATCAGGCTGACGACCGTCGGATCGAGCGCGTCCGCGATCCTGCCCGTGGACTTGTACCGCAGCTCGGCACCGAGCGCATACAGGCTGCCGCGGATATCCAGCCCCTTTGAATCCACGAATCTGGTAAACTGTTTGGTGGAGCCGCAGTAGATCACAGTGATCGCCTGCGCCTCTTCAAACGCCGAATGATTCACACGGCGCAGAAGGCTGAGCAGCATCAGCATATTCGTCGAGGTCTTGTAGAACGCCTGCTTGCCGATCGTGTCGGCATAGGTCACGAACACGTCCATATTCTTGCAGCCCGAAAAGGCATAGTCGGAGATCTCTGTCAGCCCCTGACGGAAAACCATGCCGTTCAGCGATCTGCATCCGCTGAACGCGCGATCCCCCAGTGTTTCGAGGTCACGCGGCATATAAACGCTCACGTCCGTCACGTCGTTGTCCCGATAGATCCCCGTGGCGACGGTCTCCAGATTGCCGCAGTTGTAGAACGCCTCTTTGCCGATCTCCAACAGGCCGTCCGGCAGGACCACGCGCTTTAAGTTGCTGCAGCCTGCAAACGCGGCATAGCCGATCGTGCGCAGCGACTTCGGCAGATACACCTCGCGGATGTTCGCCCTGTAAAACGCCTGATCGCCGATCGCCGCGACCGTATACCCGTCGATCGTTTCGGGGATGCGCAGCGAAGCCGGAATATCCGTCGCGCCGATGATCGTCGCCTGGACGCCGATCACAACATAACGGAACTGTACGTCCGCCTGCGCGTTGACCGTCGGCTCGCCGTCCTGCCCGGACAGATCGGCAAACGCGTCGTGAACCTTCTGCGCGAAAGCAGGCATGAACGGCGCGTCCCACGCAGCCGCATCGTCCTGCGCCGTACCCGTCACGGCAAGTAGAGAACCCAAAAGCGTCAGGCAAAGCGCAAACGCCAAGATTCTTTTGATCGTTTTCATGTATAGTCCTCCCAATCCTTCGTCGGTTTTCGCCTATTATTGATATTATACCATACGGCATGACGTCTTGTCTACCGTTGACGGCAAAAAACTTTTGACGTTTGAATCATGATCATTCAAAAAATGTGATCGACTTTATCCGGAGGTGATCGATGCGCTGCAGCCGGCGTTCCAGTCGTCGCTCCATCCCGCGGGCGTGCCGAGCCAGCGCTTGAGGAACGGGTTTTTGAGGCGGATGCTTTGATTCGCCGTCCAGCCGTCGAACACATGCGATCCGAGCGTTTGCACCGTATCCTTGAGATCGAACGTCCCGATCCCCGTACAGAGCGCAAATGCGTAATCGTCGATCCGCGACACGGAATCCGGGATGGCGGCGTTCTGCATCCCGCGGCAATTATAGAAAGCGCGCGCACAGATATGCGTAAGCGTCGGCGGAAGCGACAGTCCGCTAAGCGACGTACAGTCCGCAAAGGCTTCCTGCTCGATCGTGCGCAGGCCGTCCGGAAGGATGACCGTCCGCAGCGACGTGCAGCCGCGGAACGCCCCCGTCTCAAGCGTCGTGACGCCAGGCGGGATACGTATGCTGTCCAGCGCCGTACAGTTCCGGAACGCATATTTGCCGACGGCGATATTCTTCTGCGGGAACTGTACCGTCTGCAGCGCGGCGCAGCCCTCGAACGTATGCTCTCCGACACGCGCGGCGGACGTCAGGTCGGCGCTCAGCAGCGCCGTGCAGCCGTAAAACGCGTAATCCGAAAGCGCGAGCTTCCCGCCGACCGTCAGGCTTTTTAGCGCTGTACAGCCGCGGAAGGCCGACACGCCCATGCTCTGCAGCGCATCCGGCAGCGTTAGCTCGATCAGATCGTCGCACCCGGCAAAAGCCTCGTCCCCGATGTACGTGAGCGAAGGCGGAAGGTTGAGCATACGCAGCATCCCGCACCCGCGGAACGCAAACGGACCGATCGCCGTCATATCCGCCGGCAGCGTCACGCTCGAAAGCGCCGTGCAGTCCGCAAACAGATTCGCGCCCAGATACGCGATACCGGATTCGATCTGCACGGTGCGGATCTGGCGATGGTAGGAAAGCCACGGCACCGTTTCCGGCGTGCAGTCCCAAAGGTTTCCGTAGCCGCTGATGACCAAAAGCCCGGTCGCGGGCGAATACACGTACTGCGCGTTTTCGCCGCACTTGCCGCCGATCTCTTTTTCATCTTCGGTAAAACGCAGCGTTCCGAAGCCGCGATCGGTCTGCACCCACGCCGTACCCTGCATGGGCGGCAGCGCGAAAAGATACTGCGGCTGCACCACATACACGCCCGCCGTGTTCGCGAATCCCCACAGTCCGCTCTCGTCGTCCTGCACCGGCACGACGCCCTCGCTGAACGAATACGGCGTGCCGTTCGGGTACAACGCGCCGTCAAAGCTGCGGCCAAAAATATCCACGCCGTATGCGCTGCGGTACGTCCACTGACCGTTCTCCGCGAAAGCGCTCACACCGCAGGACAGCGGCGTCGCCTTGTCGTAGGACTGCGGCACCAGCAGAGAACCGCGTACGGCGACGCCGTACGGAGGCCCGCCGACAAGGAACGCGCCCTCGGAATCTTTCTGCAAATATTTCTTTCCGTCCGCCGTCACGCGGTAAAGCGCGTCGGAGTATTGATAGGTGCTGTCCGTCAGATCCGGCGCGTCCTGCACGGTAGGGACGACCGCGGACGGTTCGACGCGTCCGCTCATGACGTCCCAGCACGTCGATCCGTCCAGCAGGAAAAGCTGCTGCTTTGCGTCCCAGACGATCGACGAATACGCCGCTTCCAGAACGACGTTCCCGCTCGTGCCGACCAATCCCTGCTTGCCGTCCTTCCAGAACACAAAATACGGCAAGGACGCCGGCAAGCCGGACGCTGTCAACACCTGTCCCATGCGCTGCGGCACAAAGGAATCGTAATACGTTTCCCGTACCTCGATCGGTTCGGGCTCGACCGCGGTCGTCTGCGGCGCCTGCACAGTCGTTTCCTCCGGTTCCTTCGGAGAACGGCTGTGTATCATCCATGCCGTCAGCGCGATCCCGACGATCAGTACGGCGGCAATGACCGCCGCGATCACCGCAGTCGGTCTGCCTTTCTCCTTTTCTTCCTCCTGCGGCTCGAGCGCGGACAAAAACGCCTCGGCCGTCGCGTAACGGTCCTCCGGCCGCAGCGACAGCGCGCGCATCAGCGCCGCCTGCGACTCGGACGGGATCTCACAATTCAGCTCGCTCGGCGGAACAATCGACTCCTCCTTGCGCCGCTGAAGCGCATCCGGCGGCACGACGCCCGTGAGCATCTTGTACAGCGTCGCCGCCGCGCCGAAAACGTCCGTCCACGGCCCGGCCACCATATGCGTCACATACTGCTCCGGCGGCGCATAGCCGTGCTTGAGCGCTAAAGACAGACCTTCGCTGTTTTGCAGAAGTTCAAACTGCGCGGAGCCGAAATCCAGGAGCTTGACGCGTCCGTCGTCACACAAAAAGATATTGTCGGGCGAAATATCGCGGTGCAGCAGGCCGCGCCTGTGCACCTCGTCGAGCGTGCGCAGCACGGGCGAGAGAATCTCCATCGCCTGCGGAAACGACATCGTGCGGCACTGCGCAAGCTGCGCCTTGAGCGTCTGTCCGCTCAAATACTCCATTACAACGTACCCGGTCCCGTTTTCCCGCACATAATCGCGGATGCGGCTGACGCACTCGGCGTCCGTTAAGCGGTGCAGGATCACCGTTTCGTCGCCGAACTTGCGCAGGCCTTTTTCAAAAAGCGTGCGCGCCCCGTCCGAATAAAACTGCACCGCCGTATCCCCCGCGCGGTGATGCGCGAAGGCGCTCGGCAGAAATTCTTTGATCGTAACGCGTTCTTCGCGCTGCAAGTCCCAGCCGATATAGGTGATTCCGAAGCTGCCCAAGCCGAGCGCCTGCCCGATCACATAGCGCCGGTGCAGCACGGTACCGGGCGGAAGATGGTTGCGGTTGAACGTAGCTGCCCGACGGTCGTATCCGCAGTACGGACACGGCTCGTCCGGCACGGGAAGCTCCCGCATACATCCGAAGCATCTTTGAAACATGGTCGCTCTCCCTTACTGAATATGATTGCGCAGCAGCGACTGCAGCACGGCGTTGGCCGTATTCATCGCCACGCCCGATCCGGAACCGGCGTTTTCCGCCACGACGACGACCGCCAGCGGCAGATCGTCCCGCAGAGAAAAGCCGACGAACCAGGAATGGGACGCCTTGCCGTCCAGCTCCGCCGTACCGGTCTTTCCACACATCTGAAGGTTCGGGAACCGGTCGTCGCCGTACTGATCCGTCACGTCGGAGCGAAGCAGCCGACGCAGCGTCTGCGCATGAGACGCGGAGATCACGATGGACGACTTGCGCGTCATCGCTCTGTATACCGTAACGCCGGATGGATTCTGCATCGAACGGATCACATAAGGCGTCACGCCCTGTCCGTCGTTGGCGATTGCGCCGACGATCATCATCATGTGGCAGGGATTCACGAGCGTTTCGTACTGCCCGACGCCCGCCCAGGAAAGCTCCGACGCGGACGCGTGCGCGACGTTGAAGCTGCTGATGGCAAGCTGTATCCCGTCCGCCTTGAGCGGCACGTTGAAGCCCAGTTCCTGCGCCGTTGCCGTCAGCCGCTCCTTTCCGAGCAGCTGCGCGATCTGGGCAAAAGCGCAGTTGCAGGAGCGGTTCAGCGCCTCGCGGAACCCGATCTCGCCGTGCGTGCCCATACAGACGACTTCTCCCCCACCGATCTGCACGCGGCCGTTGCAGGTGAACGTGCGGTTTTCGATGTCGGGGATATTCTCCAGCGCGCAGAGCGCCGTGACGATCTTCATGGTCGAGCCGGGCGTATAGACGCCCGAAAACAGCCGGTTGAGAAACACGCCGTCGATCGCGTTCAGGTCGGAAGGCGGATCGGTCACGTCGTAGGATGGCGACGACACGCAGCACACCAGCGCGCCCGTTTTGTAGTTGTACACGCCGACCGCGCCGTCGTAAATGCCCATGGCTTCCCACGCCGCGGCGCACGCGTCTGCGGAAACGGCAAGCGTCAGATCGTTTCCGCGGCCGTATTGTTCAATGGAGTAGATGCCGTTGATGAAGCTGTAACCGGACAGCTTGCTTTTGAACGCGGAGTGGACGCCGGTCGAGATCATGCCCAGCGGATCGCCCACGATGTGCAGCGTCGACTTGCGTACCGTGCGGCTGTCGCTGAAAACGCGCCTGCCGTCCCGCGTCTGCGCAAGCATCCTCCCGCTCGTGTCGTAGATCGAGCCGGCCGTCGACAAACTGCCGTAGGTGAACAGATGCGCATTGGCGCGGTTCGACGACCATGCCGCGCCGTGCACGGCGAACATGTAGACCAGCAGGACCGTCCCCGCCAGAAACGCGGCGGTCACCGGGATGAGCGCAAATCCGCGCCGTGTCGTCTTATTCATGCGCTTACCCCCTTCCCTTTCTGCCGCGATAAGGCTTGACGTCGCCGATGTTGAAGCTCACGCTCTTGACGAATGCGAACAGCGACCACGCGCAGATCACACTCGTGCCGCCGCGGCTGATGAAGGGCAGCGTCACGCCCGTCATGGGCAGCAGATCGGTGACGCCGAACACGTTCAGCGCCAGCTGGAACAGCAGCATTCCCGCCGCCGAGACCGCCGCGATGGAATAAAACGTCGAGGAGCTCTTGCGGGCGCCGCGCACGGCATAAAACGCCACGAACGCGAACACGAACAGGATCAGGATCCCCAGCAGCAGGCCCATTTCCTCGCAGACCATGCCGAACACCAGATCCGTCGACGCCGCGAAAACGTTGCGCAGCTTGCCGTTTCCGATCCCCAGCCCCAGCAGGCCGCCGCTCGCGGAATAGATCAGCACGCGCGTCTGCTGGAAGCCCTTGTCGTTGATGTAGTCCCAGATATGGCGATAGGTCGCAAAGCGGTTAGCCACATAGGGTTTGAAATAAATGACCAGGATCGCGCCCAGCAGCGCGCCGGCGCTGATGAGGATCAGCGTGCGGAAGTCGCCGGAACGCATGAACGCGATGATGATGAACGTGAAGAAAAAGATCAGCGCCGCGCCGAAGTCGCGCATCAGAAACAGCGCGCCGATGCATCCGATGGAAAAGATCACATATTTGGTCAACGATCGCGTCGCCTGCAGCTTTTCGAGCGTCGCCGCGCCGACGAAAATAAACGCGACCTTCACCAGCTCCGACGGCTGGAAGGAAAACGAACCGACCGAGATCCAGTTCAGCGCGCCGTTCGTCGTCTTGGCCAGCAGCAGGTTCAGGATCAGCAGTCCCACCGCCGCCACCGCCAGCGGCATACGCAGGAACATCGACCGTTCCGTACTGCGCAGAATGAACGTCAGGACAGCAAAGCTCGCCAGTCCCATTCCGATGGCGATCAGCTGCTTGACGGCGTAGCTTTCGTGGATAGTCGCGCAGATGGTCAGTCCGATCCCGGAGAGAAAGAAGGCGACGATCTCCAGCGGAAAATCGCTGCGCTGCGTGATCAGATGCGCCAGGATCAGATAAAACCATTCCGCGACTATATAGATGATGAAAACCAGTCCCAGCGTTTCGTTCAGTTCACCGTCGACGAATGCCGCCGGAAAGAACGACAACAACTGAAACAGCGTGACCAGCAGCAGCATCCTTCCCCAGCGGAACGGCGCCTGCGGCGACTTTTCTGTTTTCGGAGCCGTCCCGCTCGCGTTTGTCTCGCGCGAGATCGGCCGATCCATGCCTGCCATATAGTCTCCTTTCGCGGTCTGCGGAATAGGATATAAACAAAATACCAGTATCATTATACACCATTCTCCGCACCGTGTAAAGAGAAAACCGTATCCGGCAGTTTTTTTCGGTTGATTTCTGTCGAAGAGTTTGTTATAATGAGGCCGTAACGACACCGCTCGGTTTGAGGAGGACTTCGTATGAAAAACCGTATTCGTGCCTATTTTGACACGATTCTACATAACGTAAAAAAATGGGAGCTGATCTATTGGTGGATCATGCGCGGACTGATGATCTTCGCGCTGATCGACACGCTCGTACGCGGGCGCGATTACAACGGCAGCAATCCGCCGGTCCAGATCGCCGCCAATCTCGTCGGGATGTTCGCCTACGAGATCATTCAGCTGTTCCCGAAAAAAAGCCGCCTGCGCTTTTTCTCGCCGCATTTTCAGAACATTACGGCGCTCGGATTCCTGCTCGGTTCCTTCGGCGGCGCATATCTGAATCTGTATTACATTCTGCCGATGTATGACAAGATCCTCCACGCGACCGGTACGGCCGAGGGCGTGTATATCGGCTATGAATACGTCTGCGCCACGCAGCTCAAGCTGCGCAAGACCTGCCCGCCGCAGATCGCCGTGCTGTGCGCGATGGGCTTCGGCTTCATCCTCGCAAGCGGCTGGGAGCTGTTTGAGTTCACCTACGACCAGTTTTTCGGCGGCGACGCGCAGCACTGGAATTACCTGACCGCGCTGGAGACGGCCGGCGGCGACTGGAAAAACATCTTCCAGATGTTCCCGATCCGGGACTATGAAGTGTTCAAAATGCGGTTCGCGCTGATGGATACGATGTGCGACATCGTGATGAATTTCGTCGGCGGCATCATCATGTATGTGATCCTGCGCATCTGGCCGTACCGCCACAGAGGCGACGGCGACGTCAACCGCCGGATCGAGCTCGACGAAGCGGCCGCGCGCGCGCAGACCGACTGCGGCGCCGCGTCCGAAGATGTCGAAACTGTAACAAGGGTTACAGTATAATACTGTCTGCCTTTTCCGGTTGACAATTCCGGCGGATTGTATTATAATATGGAACGATAATTCACACGATACGGAGGTTTTTGGAGGATGGCTTTGAAAAAATCCGTTTTCTATGAGAAGTGTTTCCGTGTCGCGTGTGTGTCGGTTGTGCTCGCAACCGTGGGATGGGGGATTTATGCCGCGCTGTCCGACAACGGCTTTATCTCCAAGGTTGCGATCATCCCGCCGGACAGTGAGGTAGGAAAAGTCATTTCCTACATTCAAAAAAATTTATAGGAGGTAATCATCGTGAAAAAGATCATTTCTGTTCTTCTGTGCGTCGCTCTGATGTTCACATTCCTGACTGTGATCTCTTTTGCCGCTGACGGCGACGCCACGGGCGAGGAGACCATTTGGGGTATGTTCAGCTATCTGCTGGAGCACGCAGACTGGGGCGCGATCCTGCAGATCTTTGTTGCAACGATCCAGACGTTTTTGCGCATGATCGGTCAAGGCGCATAAGAAAGGAGTATTCTCATGAAAAAAGTAATTGCTGTATTTCTCTGCATGGTCATGACGATCGTCATGATCCCGTCGTTCTTCGCTTCGGCAGCCACGCTGCCCGCGCAGGAAGTTGTTGTCGCTGCGGATGATTCCGGAACCGGCGACACCGGCCAGGTTGACAACTCTCTCGCCGATCCGATCACGCTGATCAAGCAGTTCATCGAGCTGTGGGGCGGCCTGTTCAAGACAATCGTCGGTTCCGAAGTCTGGCAGGAGTTCCTTCCGGCGCTCAAAAAGGTCCTTCAGCTGGTTTCTGTCGGCGACCTTTTCAAGACGATCGGCCAGATGTTCAAGGACATCCGTAAATAATAATCCTTGGCTTTCACAGAGTATCGCAGTTGCGGTGCTCTGTTTTTTTGCGCGATCCTGCATATACTATTCGCAAAACGAAAGGATGTTTTGCGATGAAAAAAACGCTTCCGGCGCTGCTTTGCGCCGTCTTGCTGCTTGCCGCCGTCGCGTCGGCCGGCAGATGGAACGATCCCGAACAGGACCCGGAGGACGCGCAAGCCGCCGTATCGGAAACTGAAACAGTTTCCGTCCCGGCGACACAGGCGGCGAAGGCTGCCGCCGCGCAGACGGCCGCCGGTACAGAATTCACCACCGGCGCGCGCGGCACGTTCACCGACCGCTTTCCCCTGCCGCAGGTACACTTCACCGTATCCGATCCGGACAACACACGCGGCCTGTCAACTTTGCGCATCGACCACAGCTTCGGCGTCGCCAAAAACGAACAGCCGCACGAGATCTCCGTCACACGTCAGGCCGAGCTGCGCCGAGCCGGCAGCAAGGCGGTCGTCTATGATGATCGGACGCGGGAGAAGGCGCTGTACCTGACGTTTGACTGCGGGTTTGAAAACGGCAACACCGCGCAGATCCTCGATGTGCTGCAAAAGCGATCCGTGCCCGCCGCGTTTTTCTGCACGCTCTATCATATCCGGCAGCAGCCGCAGCTGATCGCGCGCATGATCGCGGAAGGTCACATCGTCGGAAATCATTCCGATTCGCATCCGGACTTCTCGTCCATCAGCCGCAGCCAAATGGCGCGCGAGCTGGAAGCGGTGGAAAACGCGCTGCGAACCGATTTCGGCTACACGAGCCGCTACTTCCGGTTCCCCGAAGGCGCATACAGCGAGAACGCGCTCGATCTCGTGGAATCGCTGGGATATACGCCGGTGTTCTGGTCCAGCGCTTACGCCGACTGGGACACGGAGAACCCGAAGGGCGCCGACTTTGCGCTGCAGACCGTGACCTCCCGCCTGCACCCCGGCGCGGTCATACTGCTGCACGCCGTTTCGCCGGACAACGCCGCCGCTATGGAGGACATCATCGACACGGCGCGCGCCATGGGATATACCTTCCGCGCACTGACAGACCTCGGAAAATAAAGAAAGCGGAGATACGGGTGTTGAACCGTACCTCCGTTTTTCGTATTCGTTTTACTGTTTTGCGCCCGCGTCGAACATTTCGAGCACCTTGACCGAGACGGCATAGCAGTTTTCCAAACCCTCTTCGTTCATATTGTCGTATGTGTCGCGGCGCGTGTGGTAGTAGTTTTCGAGATTGTGATTCAGTCCCGTGACGCCGATGGCTCTGCGTCCTGCCTGTGCGAACGCCGCGGCGTCCGTAGAGCCGCCCAGCGGCGGCACGATGCCCTTGCTGCACGGAACGTCCAACGCGGCGGCGGCATCCATGAACAAATCGCCCAGCTCCGCATCCGACTTGACCGTGGCGTTCAGATCGCGGTAGTTGACCATCAGGTACTTCGGATCATGGATCGTGTCGTACGAATAGAAGAACGTCGGGACGTCCTTGTACTCGTCTTCGTGCGCTTTGCTCCACGCCTTCGCGCCGCGCAGACCGGCTTCCTCCGAACCGGTCAGCAGCACGCCGACCTCGGTGTGCTCCAGCTCCACGCCCGCGTCGCGCATCGCTTTGAGGATCGCGATACCCATATAGCAGGCCGTCAGGTTGTCGTTCGCGCCGTCCACAACGCGAAACTCGTTGTTCATCATGTAGAGCGTCGCGAGGAACGGTACGAAGATCAGACCTATAAGGCCCATCTTGCCGATCACGGACGACGTCGCCGCGCCCGCAAGGCCGTGCGTGCAGACCTGCACGGCGGACAGAACAAGATAATACAGCGCACCGACACAACTGACGATGGCATGCGCTTCAAACGCCGCGCCGCCGAACTTGTAATTGACCGGCCATTCCCACGCCGCGTCGGGATGTCCGTTGAAGAAGATCCGGCGCTCGACGGCGCCCGTGCATTTTTTGACCGCGGTCACGTTATGGCTCGTGCGCTTGCGGAAAAGAAAGTCCACTGCCTGTTTGTAGAAGCCGAATTCCAGGAACATGATCGCAAAGCCTAACACGTACAGGATGAGCGAGACGAGCGGGCTGAAGAACAGCAGCACGATCCCCACAAGCGCAAACGTGATCGTCAAAAAGCGCCAGCCGTAAAATGCGCCGGGATGCTCGGAGAACGATTCGACCTTGACGTCCTCGCAGCCGCACTCATCGCGCAGCACCTTTGCCATGTATTCACAGGCGTCCTTTTCGCCCTCGGAACCGGGAGCGCGTTTGCCGAAGCTCTTGATGATGTGCGTGATCTCCGAGACCATGTATTTTGCGGCCCACTCTTTTTTGTCGATGATCGGCTTGAGATCCGTATTTGTTTTAACGCTCATTCTTTTTCTCCTCTTTCACACAGCTTTTGAACGGTCTGCATCACATACTCGCCGAATTCGGCACAGGTACAGCCTGTGTCGCGGCCTGTGATCTGCATTTTCTTTTCCTCGTACATACAAATATCCAGCGCGCGCTCCAGCAGGTCGGCCTTGTCCTGGCGGCCGATATGGGACAGGAGCATCACCGTCGCGCGCAGCATCGAGCAAGGATCTGCATACTGCCCGCGTCCCTCGCGCACCATGCGCGGCGCGGAGCCGTGGATCGCCTCAAACATGGCGTATCTCTTGCCGATGTTCGCGCTGCCGGCCGTGCCGACGCCGCCCTGGAATTCAGCCGCTTCGTCGGTGATGATGTCGCCGTACAGATTCGGCAGAACGATCACCTTGAAATCGCGTCTGCGCTTCTGGTCGATGAGCTTGGCGGTCATGATGTCGATATACCACTCGTCAGTCGTGATCTCCGGATAGTCCGCGCCGACCTCCTTGCAAAGGCGCAGGAACTTGCCGTCGGTCGTTTTGATGACGTTCGCCTTCGTGACGATAGATACCCTGCCCTTTCCGTTGCGGCGGGCATAGTCATAGGCGAGCTTGGCGATGCGCTTCGTGCCCTCGGTCGTCGTGACGACAAAATCCATCGCGAGGTCGTCCGTCACGTTCACGCCCTTGGAGCCGACCGCGTACGCGCCCTCGGTATTCTCGCGGAAGAACGTCCAGTCGATGCCCTGATCCGGCACCTTCACGGGACGCAGGTTGCAGAACAGATCGAGTGCTTTGCGCATGGCGACATTGGCGCTTTCGATATTCGGCCACGGGTCGCCCGCCTGCGGCGTGGTCGTCGGGCCCTTGAGGATCACATGGCAGCTCTTGAGCTCTTCGAGCACGTCGTCCGGGATCGCCTTGTTCACCGCGACGCGGTTTTCGATCGTCAGGCCGTCGATCACCTTAAAGACGATCTTGCCTGCCCTGACCTCGTCCGCAAGCATGTATTTCAGCACGCGCGCGGATTCTTTGGTAATGATGGGACCGATGCCGTCGCCGCCGCACACGCCGATCACGATCGGATTGAGCGTGTTGAAATCGAGAAAATCGCCCTGCTCCTTGATGCGGTCTGAGCGTTCGCTCTGCTCACGCGCCAGCGCTTCAAATTTTTCAACGGCTGCTTTCAGTTGTGCTTCTGTCATGATGGTTCCTCCCCCTTTTTATGATTCGGCGTTTGCCTTCGTATATCCGAGCAGACCGCCCGCCAGCAGGATGTCGCGCTGCCGGTCGGAAACGCTGCATGTCACGGGATAGCTTTCGCCGGTCGTTTCGTTGACAAGCGTCACGCTCTCGCCCGCGATCAGCTTTGCGCGCACGTCGGGCAGACACAGCATGTCGCCCTGCGAGATCCTGTCGTAATCCGCCGGATCGTCGAACGTCACCGGCAGGATGCCGGCGTTGACGAGGTTCGCCTGATGGATGCGGGCAAAGGACTTGGTGATGACCGCCTTGACGCCCAGATACAGCGGGACCAGCGCGGCATGCTCGCGCGAGCTGCCCTGTCCGTAATTCGCGCCGCCGACGACGATGGCCTTGCCGGCCGTCTTGCAATTCTCGGCAAAGTCCGGATCGCACTGTTTGAAACAGAACTGCGAGAGATACGGGATGTTCGAGCGGTACGGCAATATCTTGGCGCCCGCAGGCATGATATGGTCGGTCGTGATGTTGTCGCCCACCTTCAGCACGGCCTTCGCCTCGATGGTATCCAAAAGAGGCGCCGTCGCCGGGAAGGGCTTGATATTCGGACCGTATTGGATCTCGACGCTGTCCATCTCCTCGACGGGCGCGGGCAGCTCGATCATGTTGTCGTTGATAAGGAAGCTGTCGGGCATCTGCACGGACAGATCGGTCGTGCAGGTCGTGGGATCGGTCAGCACGCCCGTGACGGCGGAGACCGCCGCGGTTTCGGGACTGACGAGATAAATGCCCGCGTCGGCCGTACCGCTTCTGCCCTCGAAATTGCGGTTGAACGTGCGCAGGGAAATGCCCTTGGAATTCGGCGACTGTCCCATGCCGATGCACGGGCCGCAGGCGGATTCCAGTATCCGCGCTCCGGCCGCGATCATGTCGGCCAGCGCGCCGTTTCGCGCAAGCATGTTCAGCACCTGCATCGAGCCGGGCGCGATCGCGAGACTGACGTTCGGCGCGACGGTTTTGCCCTTGAGGATCTTCGCGACCTTGAGCATATCGAACAGCGAAGAATTGGTGCACGAACCGATACAGACCTGGTCGATCGGGATCTGGCCGATCTCGGACACTTTTTTGACGTTGTCGGGCATATGCGGCATCGCGGCCAGCGGTTCAAGCGCGGAAAGGTCGATCTCCACCACGCGGCTGTATTCGGCGTCCGCGTCCGGCATGAGTTCGATCCAGTCGTCCTCCCTGCCCTGCGCGCGCAGGAAATCACGCGTCACCTCGTCGGAGGGGAAGATGGACGTCGTCGCGCCCAGCTCCGCGCCCATGTTGGTGATCGTCGCGCGTTCCGGCACGGAAAGCGTCTTGACGCCCTCGCCGCCGTATTCAATGATCTTGCCTACGCCGCCCTTGACGGACAGGATGCGCAGCACCTCCAAAATCACGTCCTTCGCCGCGACATAGGGACGCAGCTTGCCGGTCAGATTCACAAGCACGATCTCCGGCATGGTGATGTAGTACGCGCCGCCGCCCATCGCCACGGCCACATCCAGTCCGCCGGCGCCCATCGCGAGCATACCGATGCCGCCGCCGGTCGGCGTGTGGCTGTCGGACCCGATCAGCGTTTTGCCGGGCTTTCCGAAACGCTCCAGATGCACCTGATGGCAGATACCGTTGCCGGGGCGGGAAAAGCGAAGCCCATGCTTTTTTGCACACGACGCAATAAAACGATGGTCGTCCGCATTCTCAAAGCCGGTCTGCAGCGTGTTGTGGTCGATGTAGGCCACGGACAGCTCCGTCTTGACGCGCGGTACGCCCATCGCTTCAAATTCAAGATATGCCATTGTGCCGGTCGCATCCTGTGTGAGCGTCTGATCGATACGCAGCGCGACCTCGCTGCCCACGGTCATGTCGCCGCTGACAAGATGGCTTTTGATCAGCTTCTGGCCGAGAGTATAGCCCATATTCCATTCCTCCGATACGATAGGATTACTTATATATTTTACCGCCATGCACAGTCAATGTCAAGAAAACAGATGCGGTTTTTTGCGCCGCATCTGATATTTTTTATGCTTTTTTCCGTCGCAGAACAGTCTCTAAAATATGCGTGTCGATCTTACCCTGCATGACGGCGCTGTCGAACCAAAGCTCGAGCGAATCGACGACCGCGCCCATCCGCGACAGCTCGTCGCGAATGCGCACGAAATCCTCGATCTGGTCGTCATGGATCACGCCGTCGGACGTGATCTCGATCAGGCGCTCGCGGCTCTTTTCCAGACGGTTGAGCGTGTCGAGCATTTCCAGCACGATCGCTTCGATCGGCTTTTCCCGGACTTCATGCACATGCTCTCGCCCGATCGCGCACTCGTGGGTACAGAAGTAATTGCACAGCTCAGGACTTTTGTATGCCTCGGCCATCGCCAGCACTTCATCCGGCGTCGCCGTCGTTTTCTCGTTCTCGATCTTTTCGATGCGGCTGTCCGTGACCCACTCCATCGCTTCGCTCGCTTCGGCGCGCGTCAGCCCCTGCGCCTCACGGCGCTTCTGGTAGATCGTTTTATTCTCCTTGATCGACGCTCTGCCCATACGCTGCCTCCCGGAATCCTTTGATCAAAGCATATGCGCGCGCAGTTCTTCGCCCGACAGGATCGAAAGGTCCGCCGGCGCGATATCGAACACCGTCTTGCAGCCGGTCACGCCGCGGCTGTACATACGGTTGACAGCTCTCGAGAAGGCGATCAGTGCGCTGGACGTGAACTCTGGATTGGAGTCGAGCTTGAGACTGTACTCGATCGTGTGCGTGTGCTCGCCGGCAAGACCGGTCTTGCCCGTGCGGATCACAAAGCCGCCGTGCGGCAGTGCGGCATGATCGCGCTGCATCTCTTCTGCCGTGATGAAGGTCACGGTCGTATCGTAGTCGGCAAAATAGTTCGGCATGGTCTTGATCGCCGTTTCGATCGCGGCCTTGTCCGCGCCGTCCTCGGCGACGACGTAGCATTCGCGCAGATGCTTCTCACGCGTCGACAGCTCCGGCATACTGCCCGAACGCACCGCGTCGAGCGCCGCGGGGATCGGCACGGTATACTGTCTGGCATCGGCGACGCCGGGGATACGGCGGATGGCGTCGGAATGTCCCTGGCTGACGCCTCTGCCCCAGAAGGTGTAGTCCTTGCCGTCGGGCAGGATCGCGGACGCGTACAGACGGCTGAGCGAGAACATTCCGGGGTCCCAGCCCGCGGAGATCAGCGCGATATGACCGTTTTGCGAGGCGGCGGCGTTCACCGCGTCGAAGTGCGCGGGGATATTGGCGTGCGTGTCGAAGCTGTCCACGACGTTGAAATCCTTTGCCAGCACGGGCGTCATCTTCGGCAGGTCTGTCGCGCTGCCGCCGCAGATGATCAGCACGTCGATCTCGTCCTTATGCGCGGTGATGTCCGCCGCGGCATAGACGGGAACGCCGGTGCGCGTTTTGACCGTTTCCGGCGCGCGGCGGGTAAACACGCCCGTCAGCTCCGTGTCGGGATTCTGCCGCACGGCGCACTCCACGCCCCTGCCCAGATTGCCGTATCCGTAAATTGCGATTTTCATAGTATATGCCTCCTTTATTTTTCGTCGATCGTAGATACCGTGATCGTCAGTTCTTCCAAAACGTCCAGCAGCTCCCGCACGGTGTCGAGAGACGTGAACATGGTGATGCCGTTTTCCACCGCGCAGCGGCGGATAGCGGCGCCGTCCTCATAATGCACGCCGGAGAGAATGGCGCGCGTGTTGATCACGTAGCTGACGTAGCCGGCGCGGATGGCTTCGAGCATCTCCGTGCTGCCCTCGCTGAGCTTGTGCAGCATCCGCGTGCGCACGCCGTGCTCGCGCAGATGCTCCGCCGTCACGGTCGTCGCCACGATGTTGAAGCCCATCTCATAGAACCGGCGCACCAGCGGCAGCGCCTCATCCTTGTCCTCGTCCGCCAGCGTCACGAGCACGGTGCCGTAGTTCGGGAGCTTGAGCCCCGAAGCAATCAGCGCCTTGTAGATCGCGCGGTGACGCTTGTCGTCGTAGCCGATGGCCTCGCCCGTGGATTTCATCTCCGGCGAAAGATAGGCGTCCATACCGCGCAGCTTGGAAAAGGAGAACGCGGGCGCTTTGACGTACCAGCGGTCTTTTTCCTCCGGGTACAAGCGGAAGATACCCTGCTCCTTCAGGCTCTGGCCGAGGATGACGCGCGTTGCGATGTCCGCAAGACTGTATCCCGTCGATTTCGACAGAAACGGCACCGTACGCGAGGAACGGGGGTTGACCTCGATGATGTAGACGTTTTCGTTCTCGTCCACGATAAACTGAATGTTGTACAGGCCGACGATGCCGATGCTCGGTCCCAGCTTTTTGGCGTATTGCAGAATGACGCCCTTGACTTTGTCGGACACGCTGAACGTCGGATACACGCTGATCGAATCGCCGGAGTGTACGCCCGTGCGTTCCACCAGCTCCATGATGCCCGGCACGAACACGTCCTGCCCGTCGCAGACCGCGTCGACCTCCAGTTCCTTGCCGCGGATGTATTTGTCGACCAGAACGGGTTTGTCCTCGTCGATCTCGACGGCAGTTTTGAGATAGTGCCGCAGATCCTTTTCCTTGGCGACGATCTGCATCGCCCGCCCGCCCAGCACGAAGCTCGGCCGCACCAGCACGGGATAGCCGATCTCGGCGGCGGCGCGGATGCCGTCTTCGATATTCGTCACGGCGCAGCCCTTCGGCTGCGGAATGCCCTGTTCCAGAAGCAGCTTCTCAAACGCGTCGCGGTTCTCCGCTTTTTCGATCGCGGCGCAGTCGGTGCCGATCAGCTTTGCGCCGTATTCCATCAGCGGCGCGGCAAGATTGATCGCCGTCTGTCCGCCGAGCGACGTGATCACGCCTTCCGGCTTTTCGAGCGTCACGATATTCATGACGTCCTCGACGCACAGCGGCTCAAAATAGAGCTTGTCGGACGTCGTATAGTCCGTGGAAACGGTTTCGGGATTGTTGTTGATGATGATGGCCTCGTATCCGGCCTCCTTGATCGTCTGCACGGCGTGCACGGTGGAATAATCGAATTCCACGCCCTGACCGATGCGGATCGGTCCGGAGCCGAGCACGATGATCTTTTTGCGGTCGGACACGACGGATTCGTTTTCCTCTTCGTAGGTCGAGTAAAAATAGGGAACGTAGCTTTTGAATTCCGAGGCGCAGGTATCGATCATTTTATAGACCGGAAATACGTTCCACTTCTGTCGCAGACGGAACACGTCGATCGCTTTCATGCCCCACAGCACGCCGATATAGTGATCGGAAAATCCGAGCCGCTTGGCGTAACGCAGCGCGTCTGCGTCGTGCGCGCCGGCCTTGAGCGCGATCTCCGCGTCGGTGATAACTTTGATCCTGCGTAAAAACCAGCGGTCGATCTGCGTGATGCTCCACAGCACCTCCACGTCGACGCCGCGCCACAGCAGCTCCGCCATGGCGTAAATGCGGTCGTCCGTGCCGCTGCGGACGTAATCGAGCAGCGCGTCTGTCTCCATGTCGTCGAATTTCGGCATATACAGATGATAGATCCCGACCTCCAGCGAACGGATCGCTTTCAGCAGGCTTTCCTCAAACGTCCTGCCCACGCTCATCACTTCGCCCGTCGCCTTCATCTGCGTGCCGAGCTTGTTTTCGGCGTCCGTGAATTTGTCGAACGGGAAACGCGGCATTTTGGTCACAACGTAGTCGAGCGCCGGTTCAAACGACGCGAGCGTATTGGCAAGCTTGATCTCGTCCAGCCGCAGTCCGACGCTGATCTTCGCCGAAACGCGGGCGATCGGATAGCCGCTGGCTTTGGACGCGAGCGCCGAGGAACGCGACACGCGAGGGTTGACCTCGATCAGATAATACTGGAAAGACGCGGGGTCGAGCGCGAACTGCACGTTGCAGCCGCCCTCGATCTCCAGCGCGCGGATGATCTTCAGCGCGATGTCGCGAAGCATATGATATTCCTTGTTCGTCAGCGTCTGCGACGGACAGACGACGACGGAGTCGCCCGTATGGATACCCACCGGGTCGACGTTCTCCATATTGCAAACGGTGATGGCGGTGTCGTTGGCGTCGCGCATGACCTCGTATTCGATCTCTTTGAAGCCCTTGATGCTCTTTTCGATCAGCACCTGATGCACGGGCGACAGCACGAGCGCGTTTTTGAGGATCTCCAGAAACTCCTCCTCATTGTCGGCAAAGCCGCCGCCGGTGCCGCCGAGCGTAAACGCGGGACGCAGCACCACGGGGTATCCGATCGCCCGCGCCGCCTCGACGCCCTCCTCCATGGAGTTGGCGATCTGCGAGGGCAGGACCGGCTCGCCGAGCTGCTCGCACAGCTCTTTGAACAGTTCTCTGTCTTCGGCGCGCTCGATGCTCGCGCTCTTTGTGCCCAGCAGCTCCACGCCGCATTCGCGCAGCACGCCTTTCCTTTCGAGCTGCATGGCGAGATTGAGGCCCGTCTGGCCGCCGATCCCGGGCAGGATCGCGTCCGGACGCTCCTTGCGCACAATCTTGGAAATGTATTCAAGCGTCAGCGGCTCCATATAGACCTTGTCCGCGATCAGCGGATCTGTCATGATGGTGGCCGGATTGGAGTTGCAGAGGATGACCTCATACCCCTCCTCTTTGAGCGCGAGACAAGCCTGCGTGCCCGCATAGTCGAATTCCGCGGCCTGACCGATCACGATGGGGCCGGAGCCGATCACTAAGATCTTGTGAATATCTGTACGTTTAGGCATCGTTTCTCGCCTCCTTCATCAGCGCGATAAAGCGGTCGAACAGGTACGCGCTGTCCTGCGGACCGGGCGCGCTTTCCGGATGGTACTGCACGCCGAACGCCTTGTCCCGCGCACAGGCGACGCCTTCCACAGTATTGTCCAACAGATTGATATGCGTCACGCGCAGCGGCGTGGCGGAGAGGCTGTCCATATCCACCGCATAGGAATGGTTCTGCGAGGTGATCTCCAGCTTGTCGGTATCGAGATCCTTGACCGGATGGTTCCCGCCGCGGTGTCCGAACTTGAGCTTATAGGTTTTCGCACCGTATGCAAGCGAAAGGATCTGGTGGCCGAGACAGATCCCGAAGAAGGGAAACCGACCGATGAGCTGCCGCACCGTTTCGATCAGCTCCGGCACGTCCGTCGGATCGCCGGGGCCGTTCGACAGAAATACGCCGTCCGGATGCAGAGCCGCAATTGCCGCGGCGTCCGTGTTCCACGGCACGACCGTCACATCGCAGCCCTTGCGCTGCATGGAACGGACGATGTTCTGCTTCATGCCGCAGTCTACCGCAACAACATGATAGGCGGCGTTCTCACCGGCATAGCGCACGGTCTGTCTGCGGCTGACGCGGCTGACCGAATCCCGCGGAAGCTCCGCCGCACGCAGCCGCAGAAGCGTCGCGTCGGTCGGCGTGTCAAGATCTGTGATCCAGCCCTTGCAGGAGCCGAAGTTACGGATGTGACGCGTAAGACTGCGCGTATCCACGCCGCCGAGCCCGACGATCCCGTACTGCGTCATCACGTCGCCCAGCGTGCGCGTGCTGCGGAAGTTGGACGGTTCGCCGCAGTATTCGCGGACGATCAGCGCGCCGATGGTCGGCGTTTCGGTCTCATAATCGTCGTCGGCCATACCGTAGTTGCCGATCAGCGGATACGTCATCACCACGCCCTGATCCGTATAGGACGGATCGGACAGGATCTCCTGGTACCCCACCAAGGACGTATTGAATACGATCTCCACGATTTTTTCGCCCGACGCGCCGAAGGCATATCCCTCGTAAACGCTGCCGTCTTCGAGAATCAGTTTTCTGTTTGTACCGGACAGCATACTGCTTTCCCTCCCGGATACGTGTTTTGGATTGTATGAATATACATTCACGCAGTATTATATCACGCGAATATTAGTTTTTCAACCTTTTTTATTCATAAGTATGCGATTTTCATGGTTACAGTTTGCTGCGCCAGTGCGCAAATACGCCGCGCAGCACGCCGAGAACATATTGCAGCAGATCGAGCGGCGTAGTGATCCGCGGCTTGCGGTCGAACCGCACGCCTGCACCGGCATAGCAGCCGATATTTGCACGCTCCCCCAGCGGATTGTCCGAAATAGTCTTCTGTCAGATCGTCCTTTCCCTTTTGCCTGAAATTGCGGTTCATCTCTGAAAAGAAGCGGCATATCGTACATATGACGTCCGACGTCTAAAATGACAAAGACCGCCCGAATCCGGACGGTCTTCTCGTTATAGCAAAGTCTGAACTGTACTTACGCTTCCTTTTTCTTGAAGCTAACAAACGCTGCGGCTGCTGCCAGAGACAGAGTAGCGAAAACAGCGATGGAAGCTGCAGAACCGGTCTGCGGAATCACGGGTTCATCAGCGGGAGCCTCGACGGTCGTCGTCGTAAGAGCCTTGCCCTTGTAGAACGTGTTCACGAACCAGTTGATGATCTTGTTGGAGGAAAGCTTCTCATACAGAGCGTCGACATCAACGCCGAGAGCCTTCAGGCCAGCAAAGATGTAGGTAACAACATCATCCATGATGTTGGCGGGGAGGTTGAGGATATCATTGACGGAGATTTCCTTAATGTTCTTGCCGATCGAGGAGATGGCAGAGGACAGAAGGGAAACCATGTCGGTGCTATCCAGACCCTTAGCTTCGATCTTCTTCTCAAGAGAGCTCAGATCGCCAGCGGCTGCGACAGTCGCTTCTTCTTCAGCAGGTGCTGCTTCCTCCTCGGCAGCTGCGGCGGCCTCGGCCACCGTGGTCTCCTCAAGAGCTTCTTCTTCCGCTGCGAAAGCGAAGATGCCCATGGAGCAAACCATGATCGCTGCAAGAAGGATGCTTAAAAACTTTTTCATTTTCGAACATTCCTTTCCATTCATGAAATTCGGGTACGTCAGTACGCCTTTGCTACATTGAGAATAATACCACATGCGGGGGGTCTTTGTCAATGGTTTTTTATAATTTTTTTTGTTTGACGCATTCTTTGGGCAAATGCTTCAGTTTTAAACGCATTTTTGAATGTTTTTTATCAAAACTGTGCAGTTTGCCGAAACAGTGTCCTGCAAACGTCAGCGTGTCTTGTAGCCCTGGTCGATCGTCTTCCAAGAGAAGTAAACGTCGTTGCCGGACGTCGTGAACGTATCGGGGTTCGAGATCGACACCTGAGATCTGGAATCGACACGGCGGAATCCGCAGCCGGCCAGCGCCGTGGTGAACGCGTCGAGCATTTCCTGATCGTACATCGTCAGTCGCGCTTCCATGATCAGGCAGGAGCGGTCGTTGAATTTGTAATCGGCCAGATGACCGTCCACAAATCCGGTGACCCACCAATGCGGATAATATGCGCGTGTGAACAGCTTCTGGTAGCCGTTGCCGTCGTGTGCATCATAGTAGATTGACATTTCCATGTTGACCAGGTGGTTGTCGTCCGCGCAGTTATAGTGCGTGCTGGTCACGACCGATTCGCCCGGGACACGGGTGTAAACGCCGATCTCACCGCCGATGAACATGAAGCCGTACTGGCCCTTCCAGCCCTGGATCATCCATTCAAGGCCGTCGTAGTCGAAGCATGCACGCCACGTATCATAGTACATGACCATCGTCGCGGCAGCCCAGTCATAGAATACGTTGAAGCCGAAGTTTCTCTGCCACGGATTGTCGTCGACATAGAAGAAATCCTCGTTCGGATCCCACAGGTAGGAGACAACGCCGCCTGCGGACATGGCTTCCTGACCGCTGATCGCCGTCATGTTGCCCTTGCTCGTGTCGACCTTTTGGGTAGTTGTTTCGGCCTTCTTGGTGGTTGCTGCGGCTTTCTTGGTCGTGGTCGCCGGCGCGCTTGTTGTCGTGCGGTTGAACAGGCCCGCGCGCGTTGTGGACTGCGTCGCCGCCTGCGTTGTCTGCTGCTGGGCGGGCGCAGTCGTGCTGGGAACCTGCGAATTCTGTGTGTACGTCGGCGCGTACGCCTGCGTATACTGCGGCGAGGTCGTCGGCTGCGGATTTACCTGACCGTTCGTGACGCCTGCCTGTGTGGCCTGCTGGTTATCCATGTTATCCAGGATCTCCGACAGGATGTCTGCGGTGGTATCCTCTGCCGAATCCGGATAACTGAAGTTCAGCGCCGGATCTGTTGCGGACACGGAAACATCCGCCGTGTTTGCGGGCTTTTTCTGGAGCCCCTTGAGCGCAAGGGGTGCGGCTGCGACAGCCACAACAGCTACGACCGCAGCGGCGATGATCCCGTTTCTGGCAGTTTTGGTCATGTTTCACAATCCTTTCTTATAGAAGATAGAAAATCAGGTGGCAAAAGTGGTGGAGATGGCGGTAATCGAAACCGCGTCCGAAAGCTCATCCTCGCGACGTTCTACGAGCGTAGTCCATGATTTGGGATTCCCCCGCGGGAACGCGCAAGGACACGCTTTCCCGGTCGGTAGCGCCGTTGTGCATGACGGAGTACGGCGCGCTTCTCCGTGCACGTTCACCGCTGATCGACGCCTTTATCCGGGCCGCGGTCCTCCCGGTAAAGACGGCCGCTTAAAACTTAAGCAGCTTTAAGAACAGTGTTGTTGTCGTTTATTTTTAAATAAACTGCGGCTTTTAAAGCGGTTCCGCACCGCTGCTCGCTGATCGCGCCTCCAAACCCCCGTCGAAATCCTTTCATCCCCATGAAGGACTCAACACAAGTTCTGCGCTGCGCCATGCGTCCCAAGGGCGGTCAGTGCCGCTCCTTCATGGCGCGCTCGATGGTACGCTTTGCGTCTCTGTCGGCCTGAACGTCACGCTTGTCATACAGCTTCTTGCCCTTGCACAGACCGACCTTGACTTTTGCTTTACCTTTATTGAAATAAACCGACAACGGAACGAGCGTCAGGCCCTGCTGGCGGGTAATGCCGAACAACCGCATAATCTCTCTGCGGTGCATCAACAGCTTGCGCACACGCAATGGATCGCGGTTGAAGATATTGCCCTGCTCGTAGGGACTGATATGCATCCCGTTGACGAATATTTCCCCATTTCGGATGCTGCACCAGGAATCCTTGAGGTTGACCTTGCCCTGCCGGACGGACTTGACCTCCGTGCCGCACAGGACGATCCCGGCTTCCATCTCTTCGAGAATATAATAATCGTGGAAGGCTTTACGGTTGGTTGCGACCGCTTGCTCCGATGTTTTCTGCACTTGTTGCTGCGCCTCCCACTCTTACGATTTGATATTATAACACAAAGGGCAGGTTTGTCAAGCAAAAAATTATTTCTTTCCGCGCACGTCGTAAGCTCTCGGCGCGCGTTTTCCCGCATTTGCCTGCATTCTTTCCTTTTCTCTCTGTTTTTTTGCAATTTCTTTTTTGCGCTTTTCTTTTTCCTTTTCGGCCTGCCGCAGCTCCGGGTTTTCCCGATACAGCACGATCGCGCCGCCGATGACCTGGATCACGTCGGCCTTCGTGCGCGCGGCGATCTTCTGCGCCATTTCCTTGGGACTTTCCGGGATCGTCTCCAGCAGCGCCTTCACCTTGATCAGTTCCCGCGCGTCGAGGGCGTCTTCCACCTGTGAGAGCACCGCTTCGGTCACGCCGCCCTTGCCGATCTGAAAGACCGGCTCCAGTCCGTTCGCCTCAGCGCGGTATTTTGCGCGTTCTTTTCCAGTCATGCGTTTCCGATCCCTTTCTCCCGAAGTTTCTGTGCGAGCTTTTCCAGCGCGCGTCTGCGATGGCTGATCGCATCCTTCTGCGCGTCGGACAGCGACGCCATCGACTGTCCCAGCGCGTCGTCCGGCAGGAACACCGGATCGTACCCGAAGCCGCCGTCACCGCTGCGCGCAAAGGCGATCGAACCGCCGCACACACCGCGCGTCACGATCCGCGTGCCGTCCGGAAATGCGCAGCACACCGTACAAACGAACCGCGCGCCCCGCGCCTCCCGCGGCACGTCCCGCAGCGCATCCAGGAGCTTGTCGATGTTCTTTCCGTCGTTTCCGTGCGCGCCGGCATAGCGTGCGGAGTAAACGCCCGGCGCGCCGCCCAGCGCGTCGACCTCCAGTCCGGAGTCGTCCGCGACGCACGGCATCCCGCTCTCGCGGCAGCCGCTCTCGGCTTTGAGTACGGCGTTTTCCTCAAAGGTCGTGCCGGTCTCCTCCACGTCCGTGAGCGTCACGCCGGCCTCCTCGGCCGTGAGAACACGGACGCCCAGCGGCGCAAGGATCCGCGCAAGCTCTTCGCGCTTTTTCAGATTATGGGTCGCTAAAATGAAATTCATACGATTTCGTCAACCTCTTCCAGAGGCGCCGGTCTGTTCTCCTGGCTCGGGTCGAGCATATCCACGTCGAACAAGCTCTGCGCGAACGCCTGCGGGCTGAAGGGCTGCAGGTCGTCGAGCTTTTCGCCCACACCGATGAACTTCACCGGGACCTTGAGATCGTTCTTGATATTCAGCACCACACCGCCGCGCGCCGTGCCGTCGAGTTTTGTAAGGATAATACCGGTGATCTCCGCAACGCCCATGAACTCGCGCGCCTGATTGACGGCGTTCTGTCCCGTCGTAGCGTCCAGCACCAGCAGCACCTCGCGGTCGGCATACGGCAGCTCGCGGTCGATCACGCGGTAGATCTTGGCAAGCTCTTCCATCAGGTGTTTCTTGTTGTGGAGGCGGCCTGCGGTATCCACGATGATGATGTCCGCATTACGCGCCTTGCCCGCCGCGATGCTGTCGAACACCACAGCCGCCGGATCGGCGCCCTCTTTATGCTTGATCATATCGACGCCGGCACGGTCCGCCCACTCCTGAAGCTGCTCGATCGCGGCCGCGCGGAAGGTATCTGCCGCGGCAAGGATCACCTTTTTTCCTTCCGATTTGTAATATGCGGCGAGCTTGCCGATGCTGGTCGTCTTGCCCACGCCGTTGACGCCGATGACAAGGATGATCGACGGCATCGTGATGAGACTCATCTCTTCTCCGCCGGACAGCATGGCCGCCACGATCTCCTGGATCGCGCGCTTGACCTTTTCGGCCGTGCGCAGATTCTCTTTCTGCGCGCGTTCACGCAGCTGCGTCACGATCTCCTCGGCCGTGTAGATGCCCACGTCGCCCATGACCAGCACTTCTTCCAGGTCGTCGAAGAAGGTATCGTCGATCTCCACCTTGCCGTAAAGCATGGTATCGATGGCTGCGGACATATTCTCGCGTGTTTTTTTCAGTCCGCTGTTGATTTTTTGAAAAAGCCCCATGACTTTTCTCCTTGATTATCAGTCAGATTCCTGTACGTTCTTGGAAATGTTTGCCACCGTCGCACGCAGAGAAGAATCCTTTTCCATCTGCCGCTTGATCTCGCGCAGCGCGTGGACCACAGTGGAATGATCGCGCCCGCCGAACGCCTGTCCGATCGCCTTTGTGGACATGCCGGTCAGATCGCTGATGACATACATGGCGATCATGCGCATCCGCGACGTCTGCGCGTCGCGCTTCTTGGAGCGCAGGTCGGCGGCGTTGGCGTTGAAGGTGCGCGCCGTTTCGTCGATGATCCGCTCGACTGTCACCGTTTCCGGACGGTCCTCGTTAAGGATATCCTTGATGGCCGCCTGCACGGTCGTCATATTGGGCGTGGTCCCGTGGATCGTCACGACTGCCTTGATCTTCTTGACGGCGCCTTCCAGCTGACGCACGTTGTTTTTGATCTTGTCCGCAATAAACTGTACGACGTCGTCGGACAGCGTCAGATCGAGCGCCTGCGCCTTGCGCTTGACGATCGCCATGCGCGTTTCGATATCCGGCGGCTGGATGTCCGCGATCAGGCCCATCTCAAAGCGGGTGCGCAGCCGATCCTCCAGCGTCTCGATCTCCTTGGGCGGGCGGTCGGACGTGAGCACGATCTGATTGCCCGCCTGCGTGATGGAATTGAAGGTATGGAAAAACTCCTCTTCCGTCGCAGCCTTGCCCGCGATGAACTGGATATCGTCCACCAGCAGCACATCCGCCGTGCGGTATTTCTCATGCAGAGCGGTCATCGCGCTCTGGCCGATCCCGATGCCGCGGACAATCTCATTGGTGAACGTCTCCCCCTGTGTGAACAGGACGTTCGCATTCGGTCTGTTCTGCCGGATGTCATGTGCGATGGCGTTGAGCAGATGCGTCTTGCCCAGACCTGAGCGCCCGTAGATGAACAGCGGATTGTACGCGCCGCCGGGATTGGCAGCCACGGCCTGCGCCGCCGCGTGGGCGAACTTATTGGACGAGCCGACGACGAACGTCTGGAACGTATTGTCCTCGTGGAAGCTCTTTTCCACTTCTTCGATCGAGCGCGTTTCCATTTGCGCCTGCGCGCTCACCAGACGGACCTCGACCGAAAACCCGATCGCCTTCTCAAAAGCGTCGTGCAGCACGCCGCCGAACTTCTTTTCCACAGTCGGGCGCTTGAACTCCACAGTCGAAAGCGTCACGGTGCTGCCGTCGAATTCCGTCAATTCCAGATCCTGAAGCCAAACCTTGTAAATAATGTCGTTTACTTCGCTTTGAAGTACCCGTGAAACGGCCTCCCATAATTCTGTTAACGAATTCATTTCCTTTTCCCCTTTACACAACCGAATGTGCGCATGAAAGGCACAGACAAATACCCATAATAACGTCATTCATTATACCACACCGAACGCTTGTTTTCAACTTCTTTATATAGTGGGTGCCATTCCTAAAATATCTATCGGTTGAATTCTTAAACAAATCTTAAAGAGTTATCTCTTGTATCTTAAAAACTATTCCGCTATACTTAAATTGTTGAAAGCGCTGCGGCGCTTCACCTCCGGCGGATCTGTTTTTCTCCACAAAACACAGTCCCTTTCTCTGCGCCGGAGTATTTTTAAGCCGCGGGCGGTTACCCCTCCGTCCGCGGCAGATGCATCCCCCCTTCGCTTCGGCGAAGTGAATACAACCGACACTGTCCGAAAGGAGGGTTTCGCGTCAAAAGTGAATGATCGAAAGCAGTTCTGTCCGATACCATCGTCCCGGCGTCTGACAGTACTGCTTTTTTGTATACCTTATATATTATGATATATTATGGACGTCCTGTATATGGGCGTCCTATTGACTTTCTGCCGAAAAGCCGCTACAATGAACGTATCGCAACGCAGAAAGGGAGGCTTCTTTATGCTCTCGATGCCCGAATACCTCGAACAGATCGCCGCCACGCGCGATGAACGGATGCGCTGGTGGCGCGAAGCGCGCTTCGGTATTTTCGTCCACTACGGACTGTATGCGCAGGTCGGCCGCAACGAATGGGTGCAGGCCTGCGAAAATATCCCCGTCGACGAGTACGAGAAGCTGGCGGACTCCTTCGCGCCGAAGGAAGGCTGCTGCCGCGAATGGGCGGCGCTGGCGAAGAAGGCCGGCGCGAAATATATGGTGCTGACGACGCGGCATCACGAGGGCTTCAGCCTTTGGGATTCCAAAGCGAACCCGTTCAATTCCGTCAACTACGGCCCGCACCGCGACATCGTGAAGGAATTCGTGGAAGCCTGCCGGGAATACGATCTGAAGATCGGCTTCTACTCCTCTCTCATGGACTGGCACCACCCCGACGGCGGACGGTGCGCGTATGGCGACGAGGCGCGCCTGCGCTTCACCAAGTACATCCGCGATCTGAACGAAGAGCTGCTCACGCAGTACGGTAAGATCGACGTCCTCTGGTACGACGTCGCGCTCCCGATGCAGCACTGGGAGGGTTGGGATTCGCTCGAGCGCAATCAGTATCTGCGCTCGCTCCAGCCGCATATCATCATCAACGACCGCAGCCGTATCCCGGAGGATTTCGGCACGCCGGAGGAGCATTTGACGCCCGCCGACCGAGATTGGGAGGCCTGCATGACCTTCAACGGCATCAGTTGGGGCTATATCGACTCTGCGCAGGCGGCGCCGTACAGCTACACGCCGCAGCGCATTCTGGGGATGCTGCAAACGTGCTGCGAGCGCGGCGGCAACCTGCTGCTGAACTTCGGCCCCATGCCGGACGGTTCCGTCCCGCAGGAGGTCGTCGAACCGCTGACGAAGGTCGGCCGGTGGCTCGCCGTCAACGGCGAGGCCGTATACGGTAAGCTCGAGAAGACAGAGGGCAACCGGAATCAGGCGAACGGCGTTTCGCGTTCCTCCACGAAGGGGAACACCGTCTACATGTGGAACAAGATCTGGTCTCCGTACAAAGGACAAATGGCGCTGGGCGGCTTCGCTACCGCGCCGCGCGCCGTGTCGCTCATGGACGGCACGCCGCTGGAATTCGAGCACAAGGGCGCGCGCATCCTGCTGAAAAATGTTCCGCAGGAAAACCCGGACCCGATCCTGAACGTGCCGATCGTCAAGATCGAATTCGACGAAACGCCGCAGTATCGCTTTGCGTCCTATCTGCCGCCGCTGCATGAGGGACGTCCTGCCGATACGAAAATACTGTGAATTTACGCCGGAGGCGAACACGCGTCGTCTTCGGCGCTTTTGGGTGATAGGATGATCGCGGATCTGTATGATTACGACGGAACGATCTGCCCCGGCGACACCGGGTCGGCGTTCTGGCTGTTCTGCCTGGTACGGCGGCCGTATATCGTGCTGTTCCTGCCGTTCCAGCTGATCGGCGGGCTGTGCTATCTTTTGGGGATCTGCGATTTTCTCGCACGGAATTGCAGCATCCACTGCTATATGCGCGCGCTGAACGCGCCGCGTCTGGCGCAAAGGTTTGCCGAAAAGCGTGTGCACAAAACATTTTCCTATTTCCTGCGGCGCGACCGCGCGCGCGACGTCGTCGTGTGCTCGGCTTCGCCGGAGTTCCTGCTGCGCCCGATCTGCGAAAAGCTCGGCGTCACGCACCTGATCGCCACGGACGTCGATCCGAAAACCGGCGTCGTACGCGGCCGCGTCTGCAAAAACACGGAAAAGGTGCGCCGTCTCGGGGAATCGTTTCCGGACTGCACGTTCGATCGCGTGTTCTCCGATTCTCTACGCCACGATACGCCGATCCTGAAGCTCGGCCGGACCGCGTTTCTGGTTCGACGCGGCGACCCGCGGCAAATCCTGCCGTAACGGCGCGCTGTTCATGTTGAACGCCGGTATGCAATCATCAAACAACGGAGGCGGTACTATGCAAAAAATCATCGCATGGATCATGGTGATCCTCGGCGCGATGCACGCGCTTTTCCCTGTCGCGCCGAAGGGAGAAAAGCTCTCTCTCGACGGCTATACGCTCGTGTTCGAGGATGAATTCGACGCCGATACGCTGGACACGTCCGTGTGGTATCACCGCGCCCTCGGCGAACGCCGCGCGGGCTACAACGCGGAAAGCCAGGTGCGTCTCGAAGACGGCAAGCTGATCCTGCGCGCCGAATATCTCGAGGACGGCGCATACGGCGCGGGTTGGTATGCCGGCATGGTCGCTCTGCGGCAGAAATACCAAAACGGCTATTTTGAGATCTGCTGCCGCTGCTGCCGCGACAAGGATTTCTGGAGCGCGTTCTGGCTGCAGTGCGGCACGTCCTACGATCATGCGGTCTCTGCCGGCGGCGTCGGCGGTGCGGAGATCGACATTTTCGAGGCGATGGAGGCGAAGTATTTCCCCGGCAGGCTGGCGAGCGCCGTCAAGTCCACGGTCTACTGCAACGGGACGGACGTTCTGGAGGACAGGATCGACCGCTGCCGTGTCGGCAAATACTACGTGGACGATCTGTACGGTTCGTTCCACACGTTCGGTCTGAAATGGACGCAGAGCGAATACATCTTCTACATCGACGGCGTCGAGTCGGGACGCACGAGCTTCGGCAAAGGCGTTTCGCAGATCCCGGAAGAAGTGATCGTATCGCTGGAGATCCCCGAAAAAATCAAGCAGCAGCCCGGCGCCTCAGCGGAATTTGCGGTAGACTGGGTCAAGATATGGGAGGAGCAATAAAAAATGAAACACTTGAAAAAGATCCTGTACGTCTTTCTGGCATTCGTCACGGCGGCTGCGCCGAACCTTTGCCTGCGGCTGAATATGCCGCGCACGCCGCAGGGGCAGACGCTCGACAGAAGCAAGTTTACCTTGACGTGGCGCGACGAGTTTGACGGCGACACGCTGGACAAGTCCAAGTGGGGCAACAGCTGGTGGGAAACGATGCGTAAAGGCGGCTACTGGCACGAGGACATGGTGTCGGTCGAGGACGGCGATCTCGTCATCCGCGCGGAATACCTGGACACGCCGCTCGAGAACCGCTACTACGAGAAGTGGCACGACAACATCAACTTCGATCCGTACCTCCCCGGCTACTACACGGGCGAGATCAATACGCGCGGAAAGTTCGAGCAGTGCTACGGCTACTTTGAGGTGCGCTGCATCCTGCCGGCCGGGACAGGCCTGTGGTCGTCCTTCTGGATGATGAACGAAGGCGTGTTCAACGTCGACGGCTTCGGCGACGACGGCACGGAGGTCGATGTGTTCGAGTCGATGTACTACAAGGATCACTGGCGCGGCATGGACGCCGTGATCGGCGGCATCCATTACGATGGCTACGCCGCAGATTCCAAGGGCGACTCCATCGGCAAATTCTTCCTGCAGAACGACCCCTATACGCAATACAATACCTACGGTCTTGAATGGAACAAGGACGAGTATATCTTCTATATCAACGACGTCGAGTGCGACCGCATATCGACCGGCGGCGTTTCGGACAACCCGGAGCATCTGATCCTCAGCGTGGAGATCGCCGGCAAAGACGGCGTCGCGGACGCAGACCGCCACGGTACGGGCAAGATCACGCACACGCCGAAGCGGAACTGGCCGGTGGAATTCCGCGTGGATTACGTGCGCGTGTACCAGTATAAGGATCTGGCGCCGACAGAAGCCGCTTGACCGCACGGTGCTGCATGTCGAGCGTTCCGCGGCGAGCCGCCGTATACTGTGGCGCAAAAACCATATATCCAAAACCGGAAGCAGAAACAGCTTCCCTTTCGGCGCGGGCGTCCGCCGGACGCCCGCGGTCGTTTTCCCGCGCCGCCGCAGAAAAACCGAAAAACTTTCCGAACGATCAAAAAAAGGGTTGCAATCGTCCGCCGAATTGTGTATAATAAGTCAAACTGAATACGCAGGCGTAGTTTAATGGCAGAATCTCAGCTTCCCAAGCTGATTACGCGGGTTCGATTCCCGTCGCCTGCTCCACGGAAGAAGAACTATTTTGATACAATGTAGTTCTTCTTCTTTTTTATGCCGGAAATTGTTGATATAT
>JAFSYP010000075.1 GCA_017449935.1 Clostridia bacterium | reverse complement strand
GGTGGCGTTACGCATCTCCGCTCTGGCGCGGACGCAGGCAATCAATTCTTCCGATTCGGTCGGAAAGCCGTCCCTGTCGCGTCCAAAGCGGAGACGCAGTATCTGGATGGGCGTATTCAGATCTCCGATACTCATACGACCAGCTCTGTTCCGCGATGGTGCCGTACAATTCGAGCACGCGCTCAGCGTCCGATTCGTTTTCGTTCCGAACCGGGGTCAGCCAATTCCAGAACTTCTTCGTTTGCATCAGTGTTTTCCTCCGTTTTCTGAATATTTCCGCTGTAGGCCGCGCCGGCCATCGATAAGGGGCATAAATTCCCGTTCACGAGCAAAAGGTCGCCGCCTTCCTCGGCGGGGATCTTGTCCATGTTCTCCAATTCACGGATGTCGTTTGCGGACATCCAGCCGTTCTGTCTCGCCGTGGCGTAGCCGTTCATGCGGCTCTGATAGTCGCCCCTGAGCAAGCCCTCCACGTTGAATTTGAAGAAATATTGTGTCTTTTCATCCGGCGTGAACAGCGATCGGAACAGCGACTGCTCCCACCGCACTACCCATGGATCCAGTGTGTACTTCACAAATTCAAGGCTCTGCTGTTCTATATTACTGAACGAGCTTTTATCCAAATCGCCGATCATGTGTGGTGGGATCCGGAAGATACGCGCGATCTCGTTCAATTGGAACTTACGCGTTTCCAGAAACTGCGCTTCGTTCGGACTGATGGAGATCGGAGTAAAATGCAGTCCGTCCTCCAGCACGGCCACACGGTGCGAATTGCTGCTGCCGCCGTACTGCGCGTTCCAGCTGTCCCGGATGCGATCCGGGTTCTTCAGCGTACCGGGATATTCGAGCACGCCGCTGGGCGCCGCATTATTGGCAAAAAACCGCGCGCCGTACTCCTCGCAGGCGATGGCCATACCGATCGCGTTCCGCGCCATCGCTATGGGCGAATAGCCGACCAAGCCGTCAAACCCTAAGCCGGGAATGTGCAGCACGTCGGACGGCTGCAGGATCACGGTTTCGTTCCGCATCGTGTCGGCTTCTTCGTTGGAGTGGACGTAGCTGTAATACAGATGTCCGTTGTCGTCACGGTCGACTGTCATCTTCGACGGCATCAACGGGTAGAGTCCGATGACCTCACCTTTGCCGTTGCGGATAATCTGAGCATAGGCGTTGCCGTACAGCAGCAGATGTGTCATCAGGGTCTCGCGAAAGACAAACGATGACATTTCCGGGTTGGGTTCGTCATGCAGCAGCGTATACAGCGGATGGCCGGTCGCTTTTTCCTTGCCTCCGCTGTCGTTGTACCGATAGAGGTGCAGCGGCAGTCCCGCCACGGCTTCCGAAAGAATACGGACGCAGGCGTACACCGCCGTCATCTGCATGGCGCTGCGCTCGTTGACGTATTTGCCGGAGGATGACCCGCCCATGTAAAACGTGAACGAGCTGCCCGCCGTGCGGTTGACGGGCTTGTCCCGGCTGCGGAACCGGCTGAAAAAACGTGCCAAAAATGATCATCTCCTCGTAAAAATGTGCATAAAAAAACAGCCCGGTGTTTTTCCGAACTGTTTTATTCATTGTGTTGTAATGCCTCATAGGTATGAAGAAACGCTCCTCCTTAGCGAGACAGTTATTTGTTTGGTAAAGAGGGAGCG